>NZ_JBPQTP010000057.1:0-42377 GCF_051386395.1 Micromonospora sp. URMC 106 | reverse complement strand
ATCTTGCACTTTCAGCCCTCGAATCGCACTGTTCGCCCGTTTCGCCGGGGCAACAAGTGCAAGATCGCGGGGGCGGGGAGGACAGGGAGGACGGTGAGGGCCAGGGGCGCGGGGGTCAGATGACGCAGTTGACGAGGACCGGCTCCGGGTGGAGGGTGACGCCGAAGCGGTCGTGGACGCCGTCGCGGATCTCCCGGGCCAGCTCGACCAGGGCGGTGGTGCTGGCGGTGCCGCTGCGGTTGGTCAGGGCGAGGGTGTGCTTGCTGGAGATGGCGGTGCCCTCCGGTCCCGGGTGGCCCTTGCCGAAGCCGGCCTTGTCGATCAGCCAGGCCGCGCTGACCTTGACCATGTCCCCGGGGCACGGCCAGGACGGCGGCTCGCCCAGCTCGGCGGCGCGTTCGCGCAGCAGCTCGTGGGCAGCGTGGTCCAGGACCGGGTTGGTGAAGAACGAGCCGACCGACCGGGTGTCGGGGTCGGCCGCGTCGAGCACCATGCCCTTGCCGGCGCGCAGCCGCAGCACGGTGGCCCGGGCGTCGGCCAGCGGCACCCGGTCGCCCACCTCGACCCCGAGCGCCCGGGCCAGCTCCGCGTAGCGCACCGGGCCGGAGAGCGGCGAGCGGGCCAGCCGGAAGTCGACCGAGAGCACCACCCAGCGGTCGCTGTACTTGAAGATGCTGGACCGGTACGCGAAGCCGCAGTCGGCGGCGGCGATCCGGCCGACCGTCCCGTCGACCCGGTCGTGGACCTGCACGCCGGTGATGGTCTCGGCGACCTCCTGCCCGTACGCGCCGACGTTCTGGATCGGGGTGGCGCCGGTCGAGCCGGGGATGCCGGAGAGGCACTCCAGGCCGGACCAGCCGTTGGCCACGGTGGTGGCGACGAGGTCGTCCCAGGGCTCGCCGGCCTCGACGCGTACGGTGACCGTCTCGGCGTCCTCGGCGACCACCCGCAGCCCCCGCGAGCGGACCAGGACCACGGTGCCCGGGAAGCCGGCGTCGCCGATCACGACGTTGCTGCCGCCGGCGAGGACCAGGACCGGCTCGTCCCGGTCGCCCGCCGCCCGCACCGCCCGGACGATCTCGTCGGCGTCGGTGCCGGTGACGACGCGTCCGGCCGGGCCGCCCAGGCGCAATGTGGTGTATGGCGCCAGTTCGCACGTATCGGCGGGTTCGGCTCCGGTTGTCGGCTGGGCGTAGACGTCAGACACGCCTTTCACCCTAGGCTGAGGGGTAGCCGCGGCGCCCACTGGTGGCCCGGTCACCCCCGGGAGGATGGCGATGAGCAGACTGCACGGCACGAAGGACTTCTGGATCGGCGCGCTCCGGGCCGAGGGCCCGGCGTTCGCCGCGGCGGCGGCCGAGGCCCCACCCGAGACACCGGTGCTGTCCTGTCCCGGCTGGACCGTCGCCGACCTGACCCTGCACCTGACCTCCATCTACCGCTGGGTGCACTCGTTCGCCGGCTCCGGCGCGACCACCCCGTCGCCGGGGAGGTCCAAGCCGGTCGAGCCGGAGCCCGGCGTCGCCCCGCTCCAGCTCTGGCAGCAGGCGTACGACCAGCTGATGACCCTCTTCGACGCCCTCGACCCGGAGGCGCCGGCCTGGAACTGGGCGCCGCAGCCGAAGAGGGCGGGCTTCTGGCCGCGCCGGATGGCGCACGAGACCGCGGTGCACCGCTGGGACGCCCAGCTCGCGATCGCCGCCGGCGAGCCGGTCGAGGCGAAGCTCGCCGCCGACGGGGTGGGCGAGGTGCTGGACACCTGGTTGCCGGCCGGCCGGCGCCGCACCGCCGGCCAGTGGCACGGGGTGGTGCAGCTCTCCGCGGTCGACGCCGCCCAGCAGTGGTTCCTGCGGCTGCGCGGCGAGGGGGTGGCCCTGCTCGACACCGCGACCATCCTCGACCACGACGACCACCACGCCCGGGTGCAGGTCAGCGGCACGGCGAGCGACCTGCTGCTCGCGCTCTGGGGCCGGGTCAGCTTCGACACGCTCGACGTGGCCGGCGACCGCGGCCTGCTCGAGGGCCTCCGCGTCGGCTGACCTCCGCGCGGAGCCGGGCCCCGAGGGCTTCGCGTAGTCCCCCGCCGCACGCACCGACACCACCGCAGCACCGTCACCACCGCAACGGCGACGACAACCGCAGCGCCCGACGACAGTGGCCGTCCCCGACCGGGGGCGGCCACCGTCTTCGCGGCACCCGCCCCCTCGCGGCACCCGGCCGCGTCGCGGCGTTCGGACCACCCGGCCCCTACGCGGGATTCCGCCCCTTGCGTCGCCCGCCCGGTCGCGGCGGCCGGCCCGCTTCGGCAGAGAGCGCTCTCTTGACACCGGCCCCGCCAGCCACCACCCTGACGTGAGAGCGCTCTCTCAGCTCTGGTTCCACCACCTTCCTCACCACCTCAGACGACCTGAGAGGGGTCCGAAAGAATGGGTGTCTTCCCGCGCCGCCGCCTGGCGGCGGTGGCCCTCGTCGCCGCCACCGCGCTGTTCGCCACCGCCGGCTGCGCCGGCGGCGACGAACCCGCCGACAACGGCCAGATCACGCTGACGGTCGACGTGTTCAGCCAGTTCGGCTACGAAGAGCTCTACAAGGAATACATGGCCAGCCACCCCAACGTGAAGATTGTCGAGCGGGGCACGGGCACCAACCTCGACGACTACTCGCCCAAGCTGACCCAGTGGCTCGCCGCGGGCAAGGGCGCGGGCGACGTGGTCGCCATCGAAGAGGGGCTGATGGTCGAGTACAAGGCCAACCCCGACAACTTCGTCAACCTGCTCGACCACGGCGGGGCCGAACTCCAGGGCAACTTCCTGGAGTGGAAGTGGAAGGGCGGGATGACCCAGGACGGCAAGCTGATCGGCCTGGGCACGGACGTCGGCGGCATGGCGATGTGCTACCGCAAGGACCTGTTCGCCAAGGCCGGCCTGCCCACCGACCGCGACGCGGTGTCGAAGCTCTGGCCGACCTGGCAGGACTACATCAAGGTCGGCGAGCAGTTCAAGGCGAAGAACACCGGCGCCGCGTTCCTGGACGCCGCGACCAACATCTTCAACACCATCGTCCTGCAGACGGCGGGCAACGCGCAGGGCTACCACTACTACGACACCAGCGACAACCTCGTGGTGGACAGCAACCCGGCGGTCCGGCAGGCGTGGGACACCACGATGGACATCATCGACTCCGGCCTCTCCGGCAAGTACGGCTCCTGGTCCGAGGAGTGGGTCTCGGCCTTCAAGCAGGCCAAGTTCGCCACCATCGCCTGCCCGGCCTGGATGACCGGCGTCATCGAGGGCAACGCCGGCGCCGAGGCCAAGGGCAAGTGGGACATCGCCCGGGTGCCCGGCAACGGCGGCAACTGGGGCGGATCGTGGCTCGCCGTGCCCAAGCAGAGCAAGCACCGGGCCGAGGCGATCGAGCTGGCGAAGTTCCTGACCAGCGCCAAGGGCCAGATCGGGGCGTTCAAGGCCAAGGGCCCGCTGCCCTCCTCCCCGCAGGCGCTGAACGACCCGGCGATCGTCGACGCCAAGAACGCGTACTTCTCCGACGCCCCGGTGGGGCAGATCTTCGGCGAGGGCGCCAAGACCCTGAAGCCGGTCTACATGGGGCCGAAGAACCAGGCCGTCCGCACCGAGGTGGAGAACGCCGTCCGCACGGTGGAACTGGGTCAGCGCAACCCGGAACAGGGCTGGACGGACGCGGTGAACAACGCCAAGAAGGCCGCCGCCAAGTAGCCCGAACCGGGAGTGCGGGCGGGTGGGCGCCGAGGGCGCCGATCCCGCCCGCACCGTGGAAAGGAGTGGTCCGGGCATGACCGTCCAGCTCGACGCGCGCCCGCCGGTCGCACCGGCACCCCGCGCCGGCCGGCGTACGCGGGCGATGCGGCTCAGCCGCCTCGACACGCAGTTCTCGCCCTACCTGTTCATCGCCCCGTTCTTCGTGCTCTTCGCGGTGTTCGGGGTGTACCCGCTGGTCTACACGTTCTGGGTCTCGCTGCACGACTGGGACCTGCTCGGCAGCGACCACCCGTTCGTCGGCCTCGACAACTACAGCCGGCTGCTGGCGGACACCGACTTCTGGCACGCGGTCGTCAACACCCTCGGCATCTTCGTCATCTCCACCGTTCCGCAGCTGCTGGCCGCCCTCTGGCTGGCCAACCTGCTCAACCGGCAGCTGCGGGCGCGGACCACGTTCCGGATGGCGGTGCTGATCCCGAACATCACCTCGACCGCCGCCGTCGCGATCGTCTTCGGGGTGCTCTTCAGCCGCGACTTCGGCATGGTCAACTGGCTGCTCGACCTGGTCGGGATCGACGCGATCGAGTGGAAGTCGAACCGGTTCGCGTCCTGGGTGGCCATCTCCGCCATGGTGGACTGGCGGTGGACGGGCTACAACGCCCTGATCTTCCTGGCCGCGATGCAGGCCATTCCGCGCGACCTCTACGAGTCGGCCGCCATCGACGGCGCCGGCCGGGCCCGGCAGTTCTGGTCGATCACGGTGCCGCTGCTCAAGCCGACGATCATCTTCACCGTCATCATCTCCACCATCGGCGGGCTCCAGCTCTTCACCGAGCCCCGGCTCTTCCACTCCGGCACCAACCCGATCCGCGGCGGACCGCTGCGGGAGTCGCAGACCGTGACCATGTACATGTTCGAGAACGCCTTCGCCCCCCACTACAACTTCGGGTACGGCTCGGCCGTGGCGTGGCTGCTCTTCGCGCTGATCGCGGTCGTCGCGGCGATCAACGTGCTGCTCCTGCGCCGGCTCGGCGGGGGCGCGAGGCCGAAGGAAGGACCCCGATGACCCGCCTCTGGGCCGCCAGCCGGCTCACCTACGCCGCGCTGATCGCCGCCGGGATCCTGTCGGTCTTCCCGATCTACTGGATGTTCGTGGTGGCGAGCCGCTCCAACGACGCGATGGGCCAACTGCCACCCCCGGTCACCCCCGGCGGCAACCTCGGCGCGAACGTCTCCCGGCTGCTCGGCAACACCGACGCGTACTTCGTCGCCGGCCTGGTCAACTCGGCGATCGTGGCGACCACGGTCACCGTCTCGGTGGTCTTCTTCTCCACCCTGGCCGGCTTCGCCTTCGCCAAGCTGCGGTTCCGGGGACGCAACGCGCTGCTCATGGTGATCATCGCGACGATGATGGTGCCGACGCAGCTCGGCGTCATCCCGCTCTACATGCTGATGACCAAGCTGAACTGGAACGACCGGCTGCCGGCGGTGATCGTGCCGGCCCTGGTCACCGGCTTCGGGGTGTTCATGATGCGGCAGTACGCCGGCCAGGCCGTCAGCAACGAGCTGATCGAGGCGGCCCGGATGGACGGCTGCGGCACGGCGCGGATCTACTGGAACGTGGTGCTGCCGGCGCTGCGCCCCGCCGCCGCCGTGCTCGGGCTGCTCACCTTCATGACGACCTGGAACGACTTCCTCTGGCCGTACGCTGTCCTCAACGATCCGGAGAACCCGACCGTGCAGCTGGCGTTGCGCACCCTCTCCGACGGGTACTACACCGACATGTCCCAGGTGTTCACGGGGACGGCCATCGCCACCCTTCCGCTGCTCCTGGTCTTCGTCCTGTTCGGCCGCCAGATCATCGGCGGCATCATGGAAGGTGCGGTCAAGGCGTGAGCACTCTGCGATTCCCCGAGAACTTCGTCTGGGGCGCGGCCACCGCGGCGTACCAGATCGAGGGCGCGGCCACCGACGACGGTCGCGGCCCGTCGATCTGGGACACCTTCAGCCGTACGCCGGGCAAGGTCCACCACGGGCACACCGGCGACGTCGCCTGCGACCACTACCACCGGTACGCCGACGACGTGGCGCTGATGGCGGAGCTGGGGCTGAAGGCGTACCGCTTCTCGGTCGCCTGGCCGCGGATCCAGCCGGACGGCACCGGCCCGGTCAACCCGCGCGGCCTGGACTTCTACGACCGGCTCACCGACGCGCTGCTGGACCGGGGCATCGACCCGATCGTCACGCTCTACCACTGGGACCTGCCGCAGACCCTCCAGGACCGGGGCGGCTGGACCAACCGGGAGACCGCCGAGCACTTCGCCACGTACGCCACGGCGGTGCACACCCGGCTCGGCGACCGGGTCGGCACGTGGACCACGCTCAACGAGCCGTGGTGCTCGGCGTACCTGGGCTACGGCAACGGGGTGCACGCCCCCGGCGAGCGGGACCCGGGCGCGGCCTTCACCGCCGTACACCACCTGCTGCTCGGGCACGGCCTGGCGGCCCGCGCGCTGCGCGCGGCCGGCGCGGAGACCGTCGGGATCACCGTCAACCCGGCCGACGTGCGCCCCGCCGACCCGGACAGCGCCGCGGACGCGGCGGCGGTCCGCCTGGTCGACGGCCTGCACAACCGGATCTTCCTCGACCCGCTGCTGCGGGCGGCCTACCCGGAGGACGTGCTGGAGCACGTGGCCCGGACCGTCGAGCCGACGTTCGTCCGGGACGGCGACGAGAAGCTGATCGCCGCCCCGATCGACCTGCTCGGGATCAACTACTACGCGCCCACCTACGTCGCCGGCCGGCCGGGCGGCGCGGGCGGCAGCGCGTACCCGGGCACCGAGGGCGCGGTGGAGTTCCTCCCGCCCGTGGGGCCGCTGACCGACATGGGCTGGATGATCGAGCCGGCCGGGCTGACCCGGCTGCTGGAGCGGATCGCGACGGACTACCCCGGCGTGCCGCTGATGGTCACCGAGAACGGCGCGGCGTTCCCCGACAAGGCCGGCCCCGACGCCCCCGACGGCGCCGGGCAGGTGGTGGACGCCGACCGGATCGCCTATCTCGACGGGCACCTGCGCGCCGCGCACGAGGCGATCTCCCGGGGAGTGGACCTGCGGGGCTATCTCGTATGGTCGTTGTTGGACAACTTCGAGTGGGCCGAGGGTTACCGCCGACGGTTCGGGATCATCCACGTCGACTACCTGACCCAGCGACGCACACCGAAGTCCAGCGCCCGGTGGTACCAGGAGGTGATCTCCCGGAACGGGCTGTGACGAGGCGGTGGTAACGGGGATGACGACGGCGCAACGGCCGACACTGGAGGCGGTGGCCCGGCGGGCGGGGGTCTCGCGGGCCACCGTGTCCCGGGTGGTGAACGGCTCCACGACCGTCGCCGAGCCAATCCAGGAGGCGGTCCGCCGGGCGGTGGCCGAGCTGGGGTACGTGCCGAACCTGGCCGCCCGCAGCCTGGTCACCCAGCGGACCGACTCGATCGCCCTGGTGCTCCCGGAGGCCGCGACCCGGGTCTTCTCCGACGACCAGGTGTTCCCGGGCATCATCCGGGGCGCGGCCCAGGAGTTGGAGGCGGCCGACAAGCAGCTCGTGCTGATGCTGGCCGGCTCGCCGGCCGGGCACGACCGGGTGGAGCGCTACACCACCGGGCGGCACGTGGACGGGGTGCTCTTCGCCTCGCTGCACGGCGAGGACCCGCTGCCCGGCCGGCTGGCCCGGCTGGGCATCCCGGTGGTGTGCAGCGGTCGCCCGCTCGACGGCGGCGACGTGCCCTACGTCGACGTCGACCACGTCGGCGGGGTGGCCGGGGCGGTCCGGCACCTGATCACGGGCGGTCGCCGGCGGATCGCCACCATCGCCGGCCCGCAGGACATGGTGGCCGGCATCGAGCGGCTCACGGGCTACCGCGACACGGTCGCCGAGGCCGGGCTGCCGGAGCTGGTGGCGACCGGGGACTTCACCCGCGAGTCCGGGGCGACGGCGATGCGGCAGCTCCTGGCGGCGCACCCCGACCTGGACGCGGTCTTCGCCGCATCCGACCTGATGGCGCACGCCGCCCTGCGGACGCTCCGCGAGGCGGGGCGGCGGGTGCCGGACGACGTGGCGGTGATCGGCTTCGACGACATCGAGACGGCCGCGTACATGGAGCCGCCGCTGACCACCGTCCGCCAGCCGATCGTGGAGCTCGGCCGGCAGATGACCCGGCTGCTGCTGCGGCTGGCCGCCGGCGAGGCGATCGAGCGGGCCGTCGTGCTCCCCACCGAGCTGGTGGTCCGCGAGTCGGCCTGACCGGCCGGCGAATATCCGGTCGAGCCGCACGGGGTCCGGCGGTAGCGTCGCCGCCGTGACCCCACCGACCCGGCTGGTCCGCGTGCCCGCCCTCTCCGACGTCGCCGAGTACGCGTACGCGGCCACGGTCGAGCCGCCGGCCCGGCTCGTCCTCACCGCCGGCTCCTGCCCGCTCGACGCGGAGGGGCGGACCGTCGCGCCGGGCGACCCGGTCGGCCAGGCCCGGCAGGTGATGGCAAACCTGGAGACCGCCCTCGCGGCGGCCGGCGCCCGGCTCACCGACGTCGTCAAGACCACCGTCTACGTGGCGTCGCCCCGCCAGGCCGACCTGGTGGCCGTCTGGGAGGTCGTCCGGGACGCGTTCGGCGACCACGAGCCGCCCAGCACCCTGCTCGGGGTGGCCGTGCTGGGCTACTCCGACCAACTCGTCGAGGTCGAGGCCGTGGCCGCCGTACGCGAGGAGGGCTGACGTGCGGATCCGGACCGCCCGCCCCGACGACGCGCCCGCCGTGGTGGCGCTGCGCGCGCTCGTGCACCCCTACCTGGTGCGCGGCGTCGAGTCGACCCGGCGCATGATCGCCCAGCCTCCGCCGGGCGAGGACTGGACCGCGTACGTCGCCGAGGTGGACGACACGGTGGTCGGCTGGGCGTCGGCGTACCGCAACGACCGGACCTCGCAGGCGGACGTCGGGGAGGTCTCCACCCTGCACGTGCATCCGGAGCACCGGGGTCGGGGCGCCGGCACCGCGCTGCTGACCGCCGCGCTGGGGCACCTGCGGGACGTCGGGGCGCGCCGGGTGCGCACCTGGGCGCTGCCGGAGTCGCTGCCGTTCGCCCGCCGGCACGGCTTCACGCCGAGCCGGGAGCTGCGCTACTCGGCGCTGGACCTGCGGCCGGCCCCGCCGATGCCGCAACCGCCGCCCGGCGTACGGCTGCTCCCGCTGACCGACGTCGACCCGCGCCGGATGCATCTGGCCAACCTGGCGGCGTCCGACGAGCCGGAGGACGTGCCGGGCGACTCGATCAGCTACGAGAACTGGCGCTACGAGGTCTGGGACAACCTGGGCCTGGACCGCGCGGCCAGCACCGCGGCCGAGATCGGCGACGAGATCGTCGCGTTCAGCCTCGTCAAGCGCGACGGCGACCGGATGTGGTCGGACTACACCGGCACGGTGCCGGCGTACCGGGGGCGTGGGCTGGCCCGCCTGGTCAAGACGGCGGCGCTGCACCGCGCCGCCGCCGGCGGGGTGCGCGTCGCCTACACCTCGAACGACGAGGCGAACGCGCCGATGCTGGCGGTCAACGTCCGGCTCGGCTACCGGCCGGTCGGCTCGAGCTGGTCCTGCCTGCGCGAGCTCGCCTGACGGTCCGGTCAGCCGGCGGCGTGCACCCGCCGCGCGACCGCCAGGGTCCCGGCGTCGAAGAGGACCAGCCGGGCCTCGGTGACGTGCGCCGGGGAGGCCGGCCGGAGCACCGACAGGGCCTGCCGGACGGCGTCCTCGACCGGCCAGCCGTAGGCGCCGGCCGAGACCAGCGGGAACGCCACGGTGGCCGCGCCCAGTTCGTCGGCGATCCGCAGGCTGTTCGCGTAGCAGTCGCGCAGCAGCGCCGAGCGGTCCTCGGTGGCCGACCAGACCGGCCCGACCGTGTGCACCACCCAGCGGGCCGGCAGGTTCCCGGCGGTGGTGGCCACCGCCTGGCCGGTCGGCAGGCCGCGGCCGTACCGGGAGGCGCGCAGCGCGCGGCACTCGTCGAGGATGGCCGGGCCGCCCCGCCGGTGGATCGCGCCGTCCACTCCCCCGCCGCCGAGCAGCGAGGAGTTGGCGGCGTTGACGACCACGTCCACCCGTTGGGTCGTGATGTCCCCCTCGACCAGGGTGACGTCCATGTCAGCCCTCCACGGTCGACTGGCCGAGCGACCGGCGGGCCAGCAGGGTCGCCCCGGCGACGGC
Source organism: Micromonospora sp. URMC 106 (assembly GCF_051386395.1). NCBI lineage: Bacteria > Bacillati > Actinomycetota > Actinomycetes > Micromonosporales > Micromonosporaceae > Micromonospora > Micromonospora sp. URMC 106. Next base: position 32,392 of record NZ_JBPQTP010000057.1, on the reverse strand, counting down.
GGCCGGCATGACCAGCACCGCGCCGAGCGGGATCAGGAAGCAGACGAAGACCGCCACCCCGAAGCCGAGCGTGGTGGGCCGGTCCGCCTTGAGTATCGACCGCCGGTCCGGCAGCCGCATCCCGCGCCGGTAGAAGGGGGCGCCGACCAGCTCCACGGCGAGCAGCCAGCCGCCGACCGCCGCGCCGATCACCGGCACCACGGTCTGGCCGACCACCGGGATGAAGCCGGCGGCGAAGAGCGGGATGCCGAAGAGCACCGACAGCCCCACCAGGCGTACCGAGTCGGCGAGGCTGCGCCGCAGCGACGACCAGAACGGCACGTCGACCGCGCCGGGCGTGCCGCCGAGGCGCTCCTCGACCCGTTCGGAGATCTTCTCGTAGAACGGGTCGCCGATGACCAGGGTCACCGCGGTGAAGCTGACCACGGCGAGCAGGCCGCCGAGCCCGAGGCAGGCCAGCCCGGCGACCACCCGGACCAGGCTGCGCCAGGTGGTCGACCAGTCGTCGGCGAACGGCGTGACCAGCGCGGCCAGGTCGTCCACGAAGTACGCCAGGGTGGCGATCGCGGCCACGAAGAGCGCGCCCGAGATCAACGCCGGGATGACGCCGAGCAGCATCAGGCCGGGGCTGCGGACGTAGAGGCCGAGGCCGCGCAGGAGCAGGCCCACGCCGGTGAGGAACCGGCCGACGGCACCGGTCACGGGCGCGGCGATACGGGGTGCGGTCACGACCGCAGAGCCTAGTGGTCGCGCCCCGCCGGGGGCCGCACGACGCCGGGGCAGGATGGACGGGTGCGGGCGGCCCGGTTGATCTCGTTGGTGTTGCTGCTCCAGTCGCGGGGGACGATGACCGCGGCGGAGCTGGCGCGGGAGCTGGAGGTCTCCGAGCGGACCGTGTACCGGGACGTCGTGGCGCTCTCCGCCGCCGGGGTGCCGGTCTACGCCGACCGGGGGCGCGCCGGTGGCTACCGGCTGGTCGGCGGCTACCGGACGCGGTTGACCGGGCTGACCCGGGACGAGGCGGAGGCGCTCTTCCTGGCCGGGCTGCGCGGACCGGCCGGCGACATGGGGCTCGCCGACGCGGTGGCCTCGGCCGAGCTGAAGGTGCTGGCCGCGTTGCCGCCCGCGCTGCGCGACGCGCCGGCCCGCACCGGGCAGCGGTTCCACCTGGACGTGCCGGGCTGGTTCCGGGAGGTGGGGCCGCCGCCGTGGCTGACCGAGCTGGCCGGGGCGGTCTGGCGGGACCGGGTGGTCGAGCTGCGCTACCGGCGCGGCGACCGCGAGGTGACCCGCACCGTGCGGCCGTACGGGCTCGTGCTCAAGAGCGGCGTCTGGTATCTGGTCGGCCGGGTCGGCGACGACGTGCGCACGTACCGGGTGGACCGGGTGACCGGGGTCGCGGTGGGCGCGGAGACGTTCGACCGGGACGAGGGCTTCGACCTGGCCGGATACTGGCGGGCGCAGGCCGAGGCGTTCCTGCGGGACATGCTCCGGGCCCGGGTGACGCTCCGCCTGAGCCCCGCCGGCCTGCGCCAGCTCCGGCACCTGGCGGACGCCCCCTTCGTGTACGACGAGGCGGTCGCCGCCGCCGACGGGCCCGACGGGCAGGGCTGGGTGGTCACCCGGCTGCCCGTCGAGTCCGTCGACGTGGCGTACCACCAGCTGCTCGGGCTCGGCCCCGAGGTGGAGGTGCTCGATCCGCCCGAGCTGCGGGCGCGGCTGGCCGAGGCGGCCGAGCGGATGGCCCGCCGCTACGCCGGGCGGACCCCGAGCCGGGTGTCTGAGGAGTGACTGCCGCTGGCACCCGGAGGACGTCGGGACAGGCCATCGTCAGAGGTCGGGACGCAGGCCGTTGAGCTTGTCGGGGTTGAGCTGCATCCGCAGGTTGTGCAGCCGGCCGTCGGTCATGTCGAAGGTCAGGGCACCGACGGGCGTGCCGTGGATGGTGAACAGCACGCCGAGTTCGCCGTTGATGGTGGCGGGTTCCAGGGTGACGCCGGCCGATTGGGGTTTGGCCAGCACGCCGAGCATCCAGCGGGCGACATGGTCGGGTCCGTGCAGGGGACGCAGGGCGGCGGTGACCTTGCCTCCGCCGTCGCTCCACGCGGTCACGTGCGGGGCGAGCAGTTCCATGACCGCGTTCAGGTCGCCGCCCGAGCAGGCAGCGATGAACCGCTCGGTGACCTTCTCGCGTTGGGCCTGGTCGGTGTCGAAGCGGGGGCGGCGGGCCTGGACGTGTTCGCGGGCGCGGTGGGCGATCTGGCGGACGGTCGGCTCCGGCCGGTCGAGAGTGTCGGCGATCTCGGCATGGGAGTAGCCGAAGACCTCGCGGAGCAGGAACACCGCGCGTTCGACGGGGTTGAGGGTCTCCAGCACCACCAGCATCGCGGTGGAGACGGTCTCGGCCATTTCGGTCTCCATCGCGGCATCGGGGGAGGTGAGCAGCGGCTCGGGCAACCACGGGCCGACGTAGGTCTCCCGGGTCGACCGGGCGGAGGCGAGCCGGTTCAACGACAGGTTGGTGACCGTCCGCACCAGATAGGCCCTGGGGTGTCGGATGGCGGCACGGTCCGCCGCGTTCCAGGTCAGCCAGGCGTCCTGGAGGACGTCCTCGGCGTCGGCGACGCTGCCCAGCATGTGGTAGGCGGTGGCGAACAGCAGCCGCCGGTGTTCGAGGTAGGGGTCCGGTTCGGACGTCGCGTCGATCATCAGCTCATACTTTCGGTGTCGGGCGGGGGGCCGGGGCGGCCACGTTGCCCGTCGCCGACAGGTCGGATGGCTCGGTTGTCGCCCCGCCGCCTGTGGCTCAGGGACGTGTCCAGGAACCCGGCTCGTCAGGCGGTCGTGGCGGCGATGCCGTCGCGGTAGGTGGGGTAGCGGGGCGTCCAGCCGAGTTCGCTCTTCGCTCTGGCGTTGGAGACGCGGCAGGTGGCGGTGAAGATGGCGTGCAGGTAGGGCGTGGCCTTGAGCAGCCATGCCGGGACGGTTCTGGGGGCCGGGGCGCCGTGTGCCTCGGCGACCGCGCGGTAGTAGTCACGCCAGCCGGCGGGCAGGTCGTCGACGATGTTGTAGGCCTGGCCGGGGCGACCGCGTTCCAGCGCGGCCAGGGTCGCGGTGGCGGCGTCCTCGACGTGGATCCGGGAGATGACGCCGCCCTTGGGAACGGGCAGCCTACCCTGCCGGATCAGGTCGACGGTGGGGTCGTCGGCGGCGCCGTAGAAGATGCCGTAGCGCAGGGCGATGCCGCCGATGGCGAAGGTCTGCTCCTCGTTGGAGCGCATGGCCCGGAGGTGAGCGGTGAACCCCCCGCGGCCGTCGCGGCCGAACGGCGCGGCTTCGGTGACGGGCTGGTCGCCGAGGTCGCCGTAGCCGTACCCGAAGATCATGGACTGGGTGAGGAACCGCGTGGCGCCCACCTCCCGCGCCAGGGCGATCAGGTTGGCGGTGCCCTCGACGCGCAGCCGGTTGGTCAACGTCATGTCCCGGTGCCGCATCGGCGGCTTCTTCAGTGCCGTCAACTGATGGATGACCGCGTCGGCTCGTGTCCCGCGGGCCGCCCGCAGCAGGCCGTCACGCTCCAGCGCGTCGGCCGTCAGCGGTCGCACCCCCTCGGGCAGGCCGTTGCGGGTCCGGCTGAGCCCGATGACATCGTGCCCGGCGGCGAGCAGGGCGCGGGCGACGGGTGCTCCGACGGCGCCGGTGGCGCCGGCCAGGATGATCCTCACTGGGTCCTCCTCGTGCGGATGCGGGCGACGACGGCGATCAGGGCGACGAGGGTGAACAGCCCGAGGCCGGGTACGTCGTGGCGGTGACCGCCGATGTGCCGGTCCAGGTGGTGGGACAGGGTGTGCAGGCCGCTGGCGACGGCGAACCCGGCCAGCACCACCAGTGTCGCGTCATTCCAGACCAGGGTGAACAGCAGCGTCATGCCGATGCCGATCTGAAAGGCCCCGGCGTCGTGGGTGAGGTGCTCGTTGTAGGGGTGGTAGTCGACGAAGTCGATGAACGATTCGGGGGCGAAGTACGCCCAGAAGCCGAAGACCAGCATGCTCGCCGCGCACAGCAGGACGGCCGCGGTCATCAGAGCCTGACGTTTCATGGTGATCCTCACTGGGGCAGGTCGGCACCGTCGTGCTCAGGCAACGGGCCTGCGGGTGGCGCGGCCGCCCTTGTATGGGGTGACATTGACGTTCATGCGCTTGCTGAGCCGGTACGTCATGAGTGGGCTGCCGCTGACGGTCTCCTTGTAGAGCACGGCGGCGCGGCCGGCGAGGTAGACCCGGCGCGGGGTGTCGTCGGCGTGGGCGAACTGGATGACGGCGTCGCGGCGACCGAGGCTGACCGGCTGGTGGTAGTAGCCGAACCGGAACGGGGTGACCCGCTTGCCCCGCAGCAGCCGGGCGATGGTGTCGGCGGTGTACTGGGCGGTGGGCAGACCACTCTGGCAGGTGCCGTGGATCTGTCCCCAGCCCATCCGGATCGCCGCGGCGTCGCCGATGGCGTGGATGTTCGGGTGGGACACCGACCGCAGCGTGGCGTCTACCCGGATCAGCCCACGCCCGTCGACGGCGATTCCCGCCTCACGCGCCAGCGGCGACACCCGCACCCCCGTGGTCCACATGCACGCGTCCGAGGCGACGAACTCGCCGGTCTCCAGCTCGACGCCGTCGGGCAGCACCTCGGTGACCCGCACACCCACCCTGACGGTGATGCCCAGGCGGTCCAGCGCCCGGTGCAGGTAGGCGCGTGCCTTTTCGCCCATCATCGCTCCCGGTTCGTCGAGACTGATCAGCGTGACGCCCAACCCGGGGTGGGCCTCGGCGATCTCGGTAGCCGCCTCGATGCCGGTCAGCCCGCCCCCGCAGACAGTGACGGCGCCGCCGGTCGCGGCGGTCTCCCGCAGCCGGCTGGCGAACCGCGCGGCCCCCTGCGGGCTGTTGAGCGTGAAGGCGTGCTCACCCGCGCCCGGAACCTGGCTGGTGTCGGTCGAGCTGCCGAGCGCGTACACCAGCGTGTCGTACTCCAGCGTCGCCGTACCGCCGTCCACCGTCACGGTGCCACGGCCCGGATCGATGGCGGTGGCCCAGCCCCGCACGAACGTGATCCCGGTCCCGGCGAGCAGATCCGGGATGCGATGGTCGGCCAACTCCTGCCCGGCGGCGATCTGGTGCATCCGCAGCCGTTCGGTGAACCGGTCCGACGGGTTCACCAATGTGATCCGCACGCCCGTGCGGCGCGTCCGGTGGGCCAGGCGGATCGCGGCCAGCATTCCGGTGTAGCCGGCACCGAGGACGACGATGCGGTGGTCGTTGTTCGTCATTCCGTGCTCCTGGGTTCGGGCCACCGGATCGCTCCGTGGTGCCGGTGACGCTGATGAGACAGGCGACCCCACCCGGACGTGACACTCACGGATGTGACGGGCACCACACGGCCCCATCCGCGCTGCGGATGACCCCCGAACCATCGGGAACCGTCACGAGCCTCGCTGAAGGCGCAACGCCCCGAAGGGGAGGCACGGGCCGTCCGCGACGCCCGACAGCCGAAGTCCGGTTTCGCGAAGCCGTGTCGTCCGGCATGCTCGCCGGCATGCACCTGCTGCTCTCCGGGATCGTCGGCTCGGTCGCGTACGGGCTGGCCGGGCCGGGCTCCGACGTCGACCGGATCGGCGTCTTCGCCGCGCCCACCGTCGCGTTCCACGGCCTGCGCCCGCCCCGCGAGTCGGTGGTGACCACCGACCCCGACACCACCCTGCACGAGGCGGCGAAGTGGTGCCGCCTGGCGCTGAGCGGCAACCCGACCGCCACCGAGCTGGCCTGGCTGCCGGACGACTGCTACGAGACCCGGACGGAGCTCGGCGACCGGCTGGTCGCCATCCGCTCGGCGTTCCTCAGCGCGCCCCGCGTCCGCGACGCCTACCTCGGGTACGCGGGCCAGCAGTTCCGCAAGCTGGAGTCCCGGGGCGACGGCACGTTCTCGGCCGACACCCGGCGGCGGACCGCCAAGCACGCCCGGCACCTGGCTCGACTGGTGCACCAGGGCCGGTTGCTCTACGCCACCGGCGTGCTGGAGATCCGGCTCGCCGACCCGGGGTGGTTCCGGGCGTTCGGCGAGCGGGTGGCCGGCGGCGAGCTGGGCGAGGCGCGCACGCTGCTCGCCGAGGCGGAACGCGACTTCGACCGCACCCGCTCCCCGCTGCCGGACCGCCCGGACGAGGCCACCGTGGAACGCTGGCTGCTCGACGTCCGCGCGGCCCACCTGCCGCCCGGGCTGACCACCCGCTGACCCGCACTCCCACTGCCAGCCCGGGGACCGGCCGGAAGACGATCGCCGGAAAGCAGTTGGAGCGGCCGGGGCGCCGCTGCTAGCCTGCTCGCGCGTCCTCGATCTTGGAAGGGAGGTGGGCACCGTGTCCATCACGACATCGCTGTGCTCCCGCCCGGTCACGAGGACGCCACGGTCCTGAGCCGGGAGCACGTCAGACCCGGAAGGATCCGCATGACCGATCTGGTCATCCGCCCGCTCACCGCGGGCGAGGAAACACTGTTCGACTCGCTGCCCGACCCCGGACTGGTGGGCCGCGCCGCGTTCGGTGACAACTACTCCGACATGGCCGCCGACGGTCAGTACCGTCCCGAGTGGAGCTGGGTCGCCCTGCGCGAGGGCAAGGTGGTGGCCCGCGCCGCCTGGTGGGGCGGGCCGGACGACGACGCGCCGCTGGCCCTCGACTGGTTCGACTTCACCGACCGGGAGGCGGCGGTCCGGCTGTTGCGGACCGCGCCGCTGCGGGCCGAGTACTCCCTGTCCCTGCCGCCCGGCTGGCGGGACGACCCGGCCGTCCGCGCGCAGGCCGAGGCCCGGATCGACGCCGCGACGGCCGCCGGCATGTCGCTGCTCGTCGAGCGGTACCGGTACCGCTGGACACGGGAGTGCGGGCTGCCCGCCCGGCCCGGGCGGCTGGAGTTCCGCCCGGAGCCGGACGACGCCGTGATCCTCGACGTGCTGCGCCGCATCGGCGAGGAGAGCCTCGACGCGCACACCCGCCGTACCGCCGCCGAGCACGGGCCGGACGCGGCGGCGCAGGAGGAACTCGACCTGCTGCGCTGGCTGCCGAGCCCGCGCGACTGGTGGCGGCTGGCCTGGACGCCGGCGGGCGAACTGGCGGGCATCACCGTGCCGGCGCGCAACCACAGCGACCCGATCGTGGGCTTCGTCGGCGTGGTGCCGGAACAACGCGGGCACGGCTACGCGTACGACCTGCTGGTCGAAGCCACCCACCTGCTGGTCGAGGCGGGGATGGACGAGATCGTGGCGGCCACCGACCAGACGAACCACCCGATGGCCGCCGCCTTCGCCCGGGCGGGCTACCCGATCGAGCGGGAACGCATCGATCTCGTGTGACGGCAGACTCCCGGCGCCGGTGCCCCGGCGCCGGGAGTCACCGGGTCAGTCGGCCAGCCGGACGCGGATCCGGCGGTTGGCGCGGCCCTTGCTCTCCACCTTGACCACCTGCACCTTGCCGATCTGGGCGGTGGAGGCGACGTGTGTGCCGCCGTCCGCCTGGACGTCCAGGCCGACGATGTCGACGATCCGGACCTCCTGCTCGTCGGGCGGGATCAGGTTGGACTGGGTCCGGATGATGTCCGGCAGGGCGAGCGCCTCGGCCCGGGGCAGCACCCGCACGGCGACCGCCCGGTCGGCGGCCACCTCGGCGTTGACCAGCTCCTCGATGCGGCTCTTGAAGTCGGGCGGCACCTCGGGGAGGTTGAAGTCCATCCGGGCCTCGCCCGGCTCCATGTTGCCGCCCGTGACGAGCGCGCCGAAGTCGCGGAACACCACCCCGCAGAGGACGTGCAGCCCGGAGTGGGTCCGCATCAGCCTGGTCCGCCGCTCGTCGGCCACCGCGCCGGTCACCGCGGTGCCGGCCGGCGGCAGCGGGTCGCCCTCGGCCGGGATCAGCCAGAGGTCGTCGCCCTTGCGGGTGCCGACGATCCGGGTCTGCACCCCCTGCCAGAGCAGTACGCCGTGGTCCGGCGGCTGTCCGCCGCCGCCCGGGTAGAACGCCGACCTGTCCAGCACGATGCCCTGCTCCGGGTCGGCGTGCAGCACCGTGCACTCCCACTCCCGCAGCGTGGGGTCGGCGAGGTCCAGCCGGTGCGTACGACCGTGGTGTGTGACGCCCATGTCAGGGCACGTTACTCGTTGAGGAAGGCGGAAATCCGGCTGCGCAGGTCGGCGCGTTCGGTCCAGAGGAAGCCGGGCCGGTCGTACACGTGCAGTGTCGCCCGGGGCAGCGCGGCCGCGAGCTGCTCGGCGACCTCGGCCGGGTGCAGGTCGTCGCCGGCGCAGCCGATCACCAGGGCGGGCGCGGTGACCGCGGCCAGCGCCCCGGCGTCGCGCAGCGGCGCCTGCTCGGGCAGGCTCGCCAGCCCGGGGGCGAGCCCGTCGCGGAGGAGCTGGTCGAGCCGCTGGCGCAGGTAGGCCCAGCCGGCCGGGGTGTTGCGCACGGCGGGCGGCAGCTCGGTCTGGACCACGTCGGCGACGGCGGAGGCGTCCCCGCTCTCGACGGCGTCGAACAGCGCGGTCAGCCGGGCCCGGGCGACCTCGCCGCGCGGCCGGTCCAGCACCGCGGGCAGGAAGAAGACCAGCCGCTCGAAGCGCTCGGGGCTCTCGGCGAGCAGCCGGCACAGCGCGCCGGCGCCGAGGCTGGCGCCGAAGGCCCGGGTGGCGCCGCCCAGGTCGGCGACCGCGCGCAGGTCGCGGGCGAGGTCCAGGTAGCTCCACGGGCCGGGCGGCGCGTCGGAGCGGCCGTGCCCGCGGAACTGGAAGAAGAGCCTTCGGCCGGTCACCCCGCTGCCGAAGGGCCGGGTGGTGGCGATGCCGTTGCCCAGCCCGTGGGCGAACACCGTGGTCGGGTCACCCGCCCCGGTGACGAGTTGCTCCAGTCGTACGCCGTGCGGCGTGGCGACCAGCTCGGTCTCCGGCTCCGGCAGGGCCGGCCGGCCGGTGCGCGGGGCGCCCGGGCCGGGACCCCAGGTGCGGGGCCCGCCGTCGGGCGGGGGCGGCCAACGGAAACCCCTCACCAGGACCCTCTGCCGTCGTTCAGCTCGCGCAGGCCGACCCGGACGTCGAGCAGGTAGATGAGGCCCGCCGCGATGCCGATCAGTCCGAAGAGGCTGATCGGGCCGAAGCCGAGCAGGGTCAGCACCAGGCAGACCGCCAGGATGGCGATCCAGCCCCCCTTGGGCAGCGTGCCGATGGCGGCGAAGGCGTCGGAGCGCTGGGTGATGGCGTGCACCAGGGCGACGCCCTGCACGATCAACGCGAAGACGAGCAGGATCAGCTCGATCACGTAGCGAACTTCGAAGGCGAAGAGCGGCGCGGCGTAGGCCATGACGGCAAGCTTATGCCGGCGACCCCGCAAACGTCCGACAGGACGCCTCCGGGGTCGCCGGCACAGCGGGAACTACTCGGCGGCCGGACGCGTCCGCCTGGTGGCCCGGGGCAGCTTCGCCGACGGGGTGGCGGCCGGCTTGGCGGCGGCCTTGGTGGCACGCGGAGCCCGGGTCGCCTTCTTCGCGGCGGCCGGCTTGGCCTCCACGATCTCGGCCACGTCGGCCGGGGTCGGCACCTCGGCGGTGGCCGGGACCGGCGCCGCGGCGGTGACCGGGGCGGTCGGCTGGGCCGGCACCGGGGCGGTCGGCTTCGCGGCGACCTCGGCCGGCTCGACCTCGGCCTCGGTGGCCTCGATGTCGGCGTTCACGGTCTCGGCGGCCTCCAGCACGCCGGCGCCGACGACCCGCTCACCGCGGGCGACCAGGGCGACGTACGCGGCCTGCGCCCGCTCCTGCGCGGCCTGGGCGCCGGCGACGACCACGGCGGCGTTCCGGGTCGCCACCTCGCGCAGCTTGTCCAGGTCGGCGACCTCGCGCAGCTTGTTCAGGTCGGCGACCTCGCGGAGGCGCTTCAGGTCGAGGTCGGCCGGGACCGCCTTGTCCCGCAGGCCGCCGGCGGTCAGGTTCGCCGTGCGCAGCGTCTCGTTGGCCTTCTGGCGCAGCTCGACGCCGGTGACGACGGCCTTGCCGCCCAGGTCGGCGACGACCTTGGTGCCGAGGCCGCTCACCACGGCGGGGAGCTTGCGGAGCTGCTCCAGGGCCAGCTCGCCGGCGCCGGCGGCGGCGTAGATCGGGGCCGGGATGCGGTGGGTCTTCGGCTGGGTCATCACTTCTCCTCTTCGGCCGCGTCGGCGACCTTCTTCGCGGGGGTGTCGGTCGGAGCGGGGGCGGAGCCGGCCTCGGTGACGGCGACCGACTCGAGGACGGCCTCGGTCGGGGTGCCCTCCGGCGTGGTGGGTCCGGTGGCGGCGAGGTTCGCCAGGTCCGGCGCCTGGGCGACCTCCGGCGCGCCCGCGCCCCGGGTGGCGCCGGTCGGGGTGGCGCCGGCCTCGGCGCCGGTCGGGCTGGCGCCGGCCTCGGCGCCGTCCAGCGCGGTGGCGGCCGCGGTCGCCTCGGCGAGCCGCGCGTTCTCCCGCCGGAACGTCTCGTAGATCTGGGTGAGCGACTGCTTCTGCGCCATTGTCAGGTCGGGGTCGACCGCGATGGCCGCCAGCACGCCCTGACCCTCCTTGTCGTCGAGCAGCCCGGCGCGCAGGTACATCGCCGGCGTGGAGACCCGCAGCGCGCTGGCCAGCTGCTGGAGCACCTCCGCGCTCGGCTTGCGCAGGCCGCGCTCGATCTGGCTGAGGTACGGGTTGCTGACCCCCGCCTGCTCGGCGAGCTGCCGGAGCGAGATCTTCGCGTTGCGGCGCAGATCGCGAATGAACCCGCCGACGTCGGGAAGGTCCTTACCAGTGGCCATGCCTCGACGCTAACCGGCGCTGCTAACTCTTGCAAGCAAAACGCTAACCAGAGTTAGCGACGTCTCATATGCGGTTGCGCGCCCGGCCTCCCCGTACGTTAGGTTCCCCCGATGACCAAGATCGAAGTGAACGGCGCACTGCTGGCGTACGACGACGCCGGCAGCGGCAGCCCCGTGGTCCTGCTGCACGCCGGCATCGCGGACCGCCGGATGTGGCGGGAACAGCTCGGCCCGCTGGCCGAGCGGCACCGGGTGATCGCCCTGGACCTGCGGGGCTACGGCGACTCGGAGCTGCCGCCCGCACCGTTCGCCCACCACGACGACGTGGCCGGGCTGCTCGACGCGCTGGACCTCCCCCGGGCCGCCCTGGTCGGCTGCTCGTTCGGCGGCGCGGTCGCGATCAACACCGCGCTGGCCCACCCGGACCGGGTCACGGCGCTCGCCCTGCTCGGCAGCGCCGTGACCGGGCACGAGTGGTCCGAGGAGGCGAACGGCCTCTGGGAGACGCTGGTGGGCGACGTCGACCAGGAGGACTTCGCCGCCACCGCCGCCGGGGAGGTGCGCTTCTGGGTGGTCGGCCCCGGCCGCCGCCCGGAGGACGTCGACCCCGAGCTGGTCGCCTTCGCCCGCGAGATGGACCAGCGGGCGCTCGCCGCCGAGCTGGCCCTCAGCGCGGTGGACGTCGCCGAACTGGACCCGCCCGCGATCGGACGCCTCGGCGAGCTGCGGATGCCCGTCCTGGTCACCGCGGGCGCCGCGGACGTGCCCGACATCAGCCGGCTCGCCGACCGGATCGCGGCCGAGGCGGCGGACGCGACCCGGCTGCCCGACGTGCCGGACGCCGCCCACCTGCTGCCGCTGGAACGCCCCGCCCCGGTCAACGCCGCCCTGCTCGACTTCCTGCCCTGACCCGTGGCGGCCCGCCGGGTGCCGGCCGGGTCGGAGGCGGTCACCGCCCGGCGCGGCGGCGTGGTTACCAGAGGGGGCGTACGCCGCCGACCGGGAGGCCGCCGCCGAAGAGCGGCGCCTCGGCGTACTCGGCCAGCACCGGGGCGTCCAGGCCGAGCCGGCGCAGGGCGGAGACCAACACCGGCATCCGGGCCCGGCCCGCCCCATCGTCGATCTTGAGGGCGACCGCCCCGACCCCGGGTACCGCCGCCGCGATGACCCCCTCGGCGCCCACCTTGGCGAGCAGCCCGGGGACGCCGCGCATCAGCCGGGTGTCGTCGGCCTGCGTGCCACCGACGATCTCCGGGTGGGCGCGCATCGCGTCGGCCACCGTCCTCGGCACGGAGCCCGGCTCCGCCGAGACGAGCCGCTGGTACGCCCCGGCGAGGCCGGTCAGCGACACCGCGAGCACCGGGGCACCGCAGCCGTCCACCCCGACCGCCGCCACCCGCTCACCGGTGAACTCCTCGACCGCGTCGCGGAGCCGCTGCTGCAGCGGGTGCTCCGGGCGCCAGTAACCGTCCAGCGGCCAGCCGGCGGCCAGGCAGGTCAGCAGCATCCCGCTGTGCTTGCCGGAGCAGTTCATCTGCGTACGGGTGGGACCGCCGCCGGCGCGCAGCACGGCGGCCCGCGCGTCCTCGCCCACCGGCAGCTCCGGCGGGCAGTGCAGCGCCGACTCGTCCAGCCCGGCGCCGGCCAGCAGCGCGCCGACCCGGTCGAGGTGGAAGTCCTCCCCGGCGTGGCTGGCCGACACCAGCGCCACGTCCGCCGGGTCGGTCAGCGACAGCCCGGCGCGGAGCATCCCGACCGCCTGCATCGGCTTGTTGGACGAGCGCGGGAAGACCGGGGAGGTCACGTCCCCGGCGCCGGCCACCGTCGCGCCGTCGGCGTCGAGCACCACCACCGAGCCCCGGTGCACGCCCTCCACGAACCCGGACCGGACCACCTCGGCGAGCGGCACGCCGCCCTCGTACGTCTTTCCCACGGTGTGGACGGTACCGATCGCCCGGTGGCCCCCGGCAGGCGGGTGACCAGGACGTCGGCGCCCCGGCGTACAGGAGTGCGGGCGGGACCGCCGCTTACCGCCCGGCGGCTGGCACGCCGAGCAGCTCACGCGCCTCGGCGGTGGTCAGCGGCGGCCGCTGGGCGAGCTGGGCGAAGCCGACCGCCCGGGCCACGAGCTGCATGTTGGACTCCACCGGGCGGCCCTTGGCGTAGGTCACGGTGTCCTCCATGCCGACGCGCAGGTGCCCACCGGCCGAGAGCGACGCCAGCATCACCGGGATGGTGCTGCGGCCGATGCCGGTGGCCGAGAAGGTCGTGCCCTCGGGCAGGTCGCGAAGCGCCTGGTGGGCGGCGACCAGCGCCGCCGTGGTCCCCGGCATGCCGCCCGGCACGCCCATCACGAAGTCGACGTGCACGTGCCCGCCCGCCGGCAGGCCGTACTTGCCGAGCAGCCGCTGCAGGGCCGTCAGGTGGCCGAGGTCGAAGATCTCGTACTCCGGCACGATGCCGCGCTCCTGCATCCGGGTGTGCAGGTCGACGATGAACTCCCAGCGGTTGAGGAAGACGTCGTCGCCGAAGTTGAGGGTGCCCATCGTGCAGGAGGCCATGTCCGGCCCCGCGTCGAGCACGGCGAGCCGGTCGGCCTCCGGGTCGGTCACCGCGCCGCCGGAGGAGAGCTGCACGATCAGGTCGGTGCTCTGCCGCAGCGCCGCCACGGTCTCCCGCAGCCGCCCCTGGTCCAGGGTGGGCTTCGCCTCGTCGTCGCGGATGTGGACGTGGATCACGGCGGCGCCGAGCGCCTCGCACTCCTTGGCGGTGAGCAGCAGCTCGTCGAGCGTCACCGGCAGCGCCGGCACCTCCGCCTTGGCCGACTCCGCGCCGGTGGGGGCAACCGTGATCAACGTCCCTGTCGTCATGCCCGGATCCTAGACCGAGGTCCGGGAGCCAGTCGACCGGAACTTTTCCGGCCTCAGCGCCGCGAAGGAGAGATTCTTTCGCCGCCCGGGGGCTAGGCCGGATCGATCGCGGCGGCGGTCTCGCCCACCAGGAGGCGGGCGTCGTCGGCCACGTTGCGCTTGACCACGGCCAGGGCGACCTGACCCAGCTCGTGGTGGTGCACGGCGGTGCCGACGAAGCCGACCGCCCGGCCGTCGAGGGTCACCGGCGTACCGGCGACCGGCGGCTGGTCGGTGGTGACCCCGTCCAGGTGCAGCAGGACGAGCCGGCGCGGCGGCCGGCCCATGTTGTGCACCCGGGCCACGGTCTCCTGGCCCCGGTAACAGCCCTTGTCCAGGTGCACGGCCGGGGCGACCAGGTCCACCTCGGCCGGGATCGTCCGGTGGTCGGTGTCCACCCCGACCCGGGCCCGCCGGGCGGCCACCCGCACCGCCTCGTACGCCCACAGCCCGGCCACCGGCACCCCGTTGCCGCGCAGCTCCGTGACCACCTGCTCCATCGCGGCCCGGGGGACCAGCAGGTCCACGCCCAGCGGGCCGCGCCGCGCCCACCCGCCGACCGGGAGCGGCTTGACGTCGTAGAGCGCGGTCGGCCGGGGCGGGACCTCGCCGGAGCGGAACTTCGGGCCCGGCACCGCGACCACGTCGGGCGCCGCCAGCCCGGTCACGCCGAGCGTCTCCACCGCGGCGGGGGCCTGGGGCCCGACCAGCGAGAGCAGCGCGTGCTCGCCGGTGACGTCGCGCGGCTCGACCTTGCTGAAGAACCGCATCCGCTCCAGGTACGACAGCAGGCCGGTGGTGGCGCCGGGCTCGGTGTCGAGCCAGGTGGTGATGCCGTCCTCGGCCACCATGGCGTGCTGCTCGACGTGCCCGTGCGGGGAGAGCACCAGCAGCTCGGTGCCCTGACCGGCGGTGAGCTGCGCCAGGTGCTGGGTGGTGAGGGTGTGCAGCCAGCCGATCCGCTCCTCACCCGGCACCGCGACGACGCCCCGGTGCGAGCGGTCGACCAGGCCGACGGCGGTGTCGAGGGTGCGCTGCTCGCGCATCGGGTCGCCGTAGTGCGCGGCCACCCCCCGGACGCCGGCCGCCGCGTGCGCCGGCTCGGGCTGGTCCCGGCTGGCCTCGTCGATGCTCTCGACGCTCACCGCGCCCGCGATGTCGATCATTTCGGGTCCCCGTTCTCGCAGCGGTCGCAGACGCCGAAGAGGGAGACGTGGCCGATGTCCACCCGGAACCCGCGCTGCTGCGCCAACTGGTCGACCAGCGGGCGCAGCAACTCCGGATCGATCTCGTCGATCGCGCCGCACTCCCGGCAGACAAGGTGGACGTGCTGGTCCTCGCCGGCCGCGTGGTAGGTCGGCGAGCCGTGCGAGAGGTGGGTGTGGGTGACCAGGCCGAGCCGTTCCAGCAGCTCCAGCGTGCGGTAGATGGTGGTGATGTTGACCCCCGCGGCCACTTCCCGGACGGCCGTGTGCACCTGCTCCGGGGTGGCGTGCCCCAGGTCCAGCACGGCCTGGAGGACCAGTTGCCGCTGCGCCGTCAGCCGCAGCCCACGGGCGCGGAGCATTTCCGCGAGGGAGGATTCGGACACCGTCCGATCATAGTTCGCCCGGACGCCCCGGCCGCCGGCTCGACGGGCCGCCGCCGCGTTCGTCCCGCCGCGCCGGCCGCCGGGTCGCCGGGTCCGCCGCTACGCTCGGCGGTCATGGTGGCGTCGAGGATCGCCGTGCCGGGGCGCGGGCTGGTGCCGCCCGGGGAGCCGGTGCTGCGCGGCGACGACCGGGGCGTGCTGCACGGCGACGGCCTCTTCGAGACCATGCACCTGCGGGGCGGGCGGCCGTGGCTGCGCGACGCGCACCTGGCCCGGCTGTCCCGGGCGGCGGCGGCCGTCGAGCTGGCGCTGCCCCCCGCCGGCGTGCTGGTCGACCTGCTGGAGACCGTGAGCGCCGGTTGGCCGGCCGAGGTCGAGGGCGCGCTGCGGCTGGTCTGCACGCGGGGCCCGGAGGGCGGCGGCCCGCCGAGCGTCTACGCCACGCTGGGCGAGGTGCCGGCGGCGACCCGGACGGCCCGGCGGGACGGGATCACCGTCGCCACCCTGCCACTCGGCGTGGCGGCGGGGGCCCGCGCCGCACTCGACTGGCTGCCCGCCGGGATCAAGTCCACCTCGTACGCGGTGAGCACCGCCGCCCGCCGCTGGGCCGCCCGCAACGGGGTGGACGACGCGCTCTGGATCTCCTCCGACGGGTACGTCCTGGAGGGGCCCACGGCAAACGTGGTGTGGCTGGCCGACGACACCCTCTGCACCGTGCCCGCCGCCGGGACCGGCATCCTGCCGGGCGTGACGGCGGGCTGGCTCCTCGCAAACGCCGACGAACTGGGCCTGCGCGCCGACGAGCGCCTGGTCACCCCGGCCGAGCTGCGCTCGGCCGACGGCGTCTGGCTCACCTCGTCCGTCCGCGGCCTGGCGGAGGTCCGCACCCTGGACGCCGTCCCGCTGCGTCGCTCCCCGCGCACGCCCGCGCTCCAGGCCCTCCTGGCCTTTCCCCTTCCCTGACCCGCCCCGGATCCGCGGGATCCGGGGCGGACGGGCGGGGCCGGGTCAGCCCGCTACGCGGGTGAGGCGGGCGGAGAGGTGCGGCGAGAGGCCGTGGCCGACGGCGGCCATCTCCTGGGCGTAGAGCAGCGCGCCCTCGACGATGCCGAAGAGGCGGTGACCGGCGGTGACCTCCTTGGCGGTGGCCGTGCGGACCACCGCGTCGGTCACGAACTCCAGCTGCGTGCCCTTGCGCTTGCCGATGTGCAGCTCCATCACCCCGGTCGGGGTCGTCATCAGCGCTTCCAGCTCGTCGGTGACCCGGTCACCGTCCATCACCGGCCGCCACCAGCCCACCTCGCGCCCGGCCGGGCGGACCGGCTTGCTCTGCTCGTCCAGCAGCCAGGCGCGCGACTCGTAGAACAGGAACGGTCGGCCGTCGTGGCTGATCCGGATCTCCTGGGCGTAGTCGAAGTCCTCGATCGTCGGGAAGCCGCCCCGGCCACGGCCGCGCCACACCCCGATGTACGGCAGCAGGCCGTCCAGCGACGGGTGCAGCTTCGGGCCGACCCGCAGGTCGTGGCTCTCCTCGAAGGGGTACGGGTCGACCGGCGGCGCGTTCAGCCACGGCGGCGGCTGCAGGGGGTTCTCGTCGCTCACCGGTTCACTCCGCCTCTCCCCGCCAGCGGCCACCACAGCTCACCAGCGTCCTCTCGATATGCGTACGGCAAGGTAGACCAGGCCACCGGCGAGCGCGCCCAGACCGGCGACCAGCAGGCTGACGAACCCGATCTCGGTAACCATCGCGACCATCCTATGCTGGGCCCCATGGCTCGCACTCTGGTCGTCAAGGCCACCGCCGGCGCCGACGCCCCCGAGCGGTGCGCCCAGGCATTCACCGTCGCCGCCACCGCGGCCGCCGCCGGGGTGCACGTGTCGCTCTGGCTGACCGGGGAGTCGACCTGGTTCGCGCTGCCCGGCCGGGCGCAGGAGTTCGAGCTGCCGCACTCGGCGCCGCTGGCCGAGCTGCTGCACGTGATCCTCACCACCGGCACCGTGACCGCCTGCACCCAGTGCGCCGCCCGGCGGGACATCGGCCCGGACGACGTGCTGCCGGGCGTGCGCATCGCCGGCGCGGCGGTCTTCGTCGAGGAGGCGATGGCCGAGGGGGCGCAGGCGCTGGTCTACTGAGGGCCGCACCTCCGATACCGGCCCGGCAACTCGGGCCAATGCCTACGATTCGGGTGTGAGCGAGGCGACGGAGCGGTTCTTCGAATCACTGCCGGCGCGCGCCCCGCACGTGCTGCGCGGTCCGGTCAACGGGACCATGCAGATCGACCTCGCCCGCGGCAACCAGACGGTGCACTGGGTGGTCCGGATGCAACCGGGCGCGATCGAGGTGAGCCGCCACCGGGGGCCGGCCGACGCGATCTGGTACACCAGCGAGGACCTGTTCGACCGGCTCGTCACCGGGCGCGCCCAGGCGATCTCGACGGTGCTGCGCAACGAGAGCAGCTTCAGCGGCGACGTCGTGCTCTTCCTGGCCTTCCGGCGGTTCTTCCCCGAGCCGCCCGACACCCGCGACCCCCGCGAGGTCGCCCGCGAACAGGCCGGGCGGCTGCGATGAAGGACCTGGTCAGCATCCTGGACGGCAACACCTTCCTGGTCAGCGACCGGCACGGCGACATCGAGCCGTCCCTCGACTTCCCGACCGGGCTCTTCTCGTTCGACACCCGGTACCTCTCCACCTGGATCCTGACCGTCGACGGCGAGCGGCTGCACGCGCTCTCCGTCGACGACGCGGAGTCCTACCGCACCCGCTTCTTCCTGGTCCCCGGCGAGCCGACCCACTACCTCGACGCGAAGGTCTCGGTGATCCGGAGCCGGGCCATCGGCGGCAGCTTCGAGGAGGAGCTGACCCTGCTCAACCACGCCGGAGAGGAGATGGAGTTCACCGTCCGGCTCGACATGGGCGCCGACTTCGCGGACGTCTTCGAGATCAAGCACGTCCGGCGGAAGAAGGGTCGCACCATCGCCACCACCGGCGACAAGGACCTGCGCCTCACGTACCGCCGGGAGGGCTTCCACCGCGAGACGGTGATCAGCACCAGCGCGCCCGCGGACATCGGGGTCGCGGGGATGACGTTCCGGATCCGGGTCGGCCCGCACAGCGAGTGGACGACCCGGCTGCACGTGTCGACCGTCGTCTACGGGGCCCGCGGCGAGGACATCCGGGCCAACCTGCCGCTCTACGGGGGCAGTCGCAACCCGGCCGCGATCCAGACCGAACAGAACGAGCTGATCGAGCGGGCGCCGAAGCTCGGCTGCGACTGCCAGCCGCTGGCCGGGGCGTACCGGCAGAGCCTGAACGACCTGGCGGCGCTGCGCTACGAGTCGATCGCCCTCGGCGTACGCCTGATGGCCGCCGGCCTGCCGTGGTTCATGACCCTGTTCGGCCGGGACAGCATCATCACCTCGCTCCAGGTGGTGCCCTTCCTGCCGGAGCTGATCCCGGCGACCATCCTGATGCTGGCCGGTCTGCAGGGGCACCGCATCGACGACTTCCGGGACGAGGAGCCGGGCAAGATCCTGCACGAGCTGCGCTACGGCGAGACGGCGGGCTTCGAGGAGCAGCCCCACTCCCCGTACTACGGGGCGGCCGACTCCACGCCGCTGTTCGTCATCCTGCTCGACGAGTACGAGCGGTGGACCGGCGACGCCGGGCTGGTGCGGCAACTGGAGGCGAACGCCCGCGCGGCCCTCGCCTGGATCGACACGTACGGCGACCTGCTCGGCACCGGGTACATCTGGTACCGGACCCGCAACCCGGACACCGGGCTGGCGAACCAGTGCTGGAAGGACTCCTGGGACTCGATCTCCTACCGCGACGGCCGGCTACCGGGCTTCCCCCGCGCCACCTGCGAACTCCAGGGGTACGCGTACGACGCGAAGATCCGTGGCGCCCGGATGGCCCGGTTGTTCTGGGGCGACCCCGCGTACGCCGACCGGCTGGAGCGGGAGGCGGCCGAGCTGAAGATGCGGTTCAACCGGGACTTCTGGATCCCGGAGCGGGAGTACTACGCGCTCGCCCTCGACGCCGACGGCCGGCACGTGGACGCGCTCAGCTCGAACATCGGGCACCTGCTCTGGAGCGGCATCGTGGACGAGTCGCGCGCCGGACGGATCGCCGAGCACCTGCTGGGGCCCCGGCTCTTCTCCGGCTGGGGGGTCCGGACCCTCGCCGACGACCAGGGGCGGTACAACCCCGTCGGCTACCACGTGGGGACCGTGTGGCCGTTCGACAACTCGCTCATCGCCTGGGGCCTGTGGCGGTACGGGTTCCGCAGGGAGGCCGGCCAGATCTGCGAGGCGATGCTGGCCGCGTCGCGGTTCTTCGGCGGGCGGCTGCCGGAGGCCTTCGCCGGCTACGAGCGCGACCTGACCGAGTACCCGGTGGAGTATCCGACCGCGTGCAGCCCGCAGGCCTGGTCGGCGGGGACGCCGCTGCTGCTGCTCCGGGTGATGCTGGGGCTGGAGCCGCAGGGTGAGCACCTCATCATCGACCCCGCCGTGCCGGAGGGGATGGGGCGCGTCGAGCTGCTCGACATCCCCGGCCGCTGGGGGCACGTCGACGCCCTCGGGCGCAGCCGCCGCCCGCGCGACCAGGCCCCGCGCCACTGACCGTCGGGTCAGGCGGCGCAGCCGGTGTTGGCGGAGACGACGACGCGGTCGCCCGTCAGGTCGGCGACGACGACGACGGCGCCGTGCCGGTAGGCGTACGCCTGCGCGGTGTCCAGCAGCGAGGGGCGGGCGACGGGGGCGAGCGCGGCGGCCGGGGACGGCGGGGCCGGGACGGCGGCCGCGCGGGCGGTGCGGACGGTGCCGCCGGCGGGGCAGGGCGCCACGACCAGCGTGGGGGCCGGATCGGCCGGAGCGCCGAACGCCCGCAGCGCCGCGGCCAGGGCGTCGGCCTGCTCGCCGTCGGCGGCGACCGCCGGCGCGGCGTAGCCGGCGCCGACCGGCCGGCAGCCCGTGTCGGCGGTCAACCGGACGCGACCGTCGGCCTCGATCCCGCCGGCGACGGTGACGAACTCGCCCGCGTCGGCGCGCAGCCGGGGGCCGTCGTCCGAGGTCACCCGGACACCGGCCCGCCAGCGCTCGGGGAGCCGGTCGGCGACCCGCTCCAGCAGCGCCCGCTCCAGGCCCACGGGGACGAACACGTCCACCCCTCGGGTCAGGACGGCGCCGTCGGCGAACGGGGTGACCCGGCAGCCCCGCTCGATCTCGGGCGGGGTCAGCACGGCGGTGTCGCCGGCCGCCGCGACCAGCTCGCCGACCGCGCGGTCGACGACCGGGCCGGCCTCGGCCAGGGAGCGCTGCTCGCGGACGGTCGGCGGGTCGTCCCGCACCGACGTCCAGGTGAGCGCCGCCAGCAGCACCGCCCAGGCCACGGTGGCGGCGAGCAGCCAGGGCAGCCACCGCCGGGGGGACGCCGGCCGGTCGGGACCGGTCGGCGGGGCCTGCCCCGCCTCTACGACAC
This sequence comes from Micromonospora sp. URMC 106, assembly GCF_051386395.1. Classification (NCBI taxonomy): domain Bacteria; kingdom Bacillati; phylum Actinomycetota; class Actinomycetes; order Micromonosporales; family Micromonosporaceae; genus Micromonospora; species Micromonospora sp. URMC 106. The sequence continues at coordinate 11,556 of NZ_JBPQTP010000057.1, read as the reverse complement.
CGTTCACGACATCATCGTGTCACGTCGGCGGCCCGCCCCCAGGAGACGGTCGCGGTCCGGCGACCACGCCGGCCGGGAAGGGTCGTGCCCGCGAACCGCCCGGAGACGGTCGCGCTCCGCGCCCGCGCCGGCCGAGAGGATCGTGCCGGCGCCCGGGGACGGTCGTGGCCCGCACCCTCGGCGAGGGGCGGGCCACGGGCCGATCAGAGCGTGGGTCAGGAGGCGACCGTGACGGCGACCTCGTTGATGCCCCGGCCGGCGGTCACGGCGGTGTCGCCGTTGCCGTGCCGGGACAGGGCCCGCAGGGTCCAGGTGCCCGGCGCGGCGAAGAACCGGAACTGGCCGGCCGGCGAGGTCACCACCTCGGCGGTGAACTCACCGGTCGAGTCGAGCAGTCGGACGTACGCGCCCGGGACGGCCTCGCCCTCGTCGGACCGGACGACGCCGGTGATCACCGTCTCCTTCTCCAGGTCCAGGCTCGCGGGCAGCGGGGCTGCCTGGTCGGGAGCGGCGCAGCCGGCAGCGGTGGGTGCGGTCATGGCTCAGGCCTCCCCGGGCTCGTCGCCGAGCGCGACCGGCACGCCGACCAGCGAGCCGTACTCGGTCCAGGATCCGTCGTAGTTCTTCACGTTGCGGTGCCCGAGCAGCTCCTGGAGCACGAACCAGGTGTGCGAGGAACGCTCGCCGATCCGGCAGTACGCGATGGTCTCCCGGCTGTCGTCCAGGCCCGCGTCGGCGTAGATCTTCCGCAGCTCGTCGTCGGACTTGAAGGTGCCGTCCTCGTTGGCCGCCTTCGACCACGGCACGCTGATCGCGGTGGGGATGTGCCCGGCCCGCTGCGCCTGCTCCTGCGGCAGGTGGGCGGGGGCGAGCAGCCGGCCGGCGAACTCGTCGGGGCTGCGCACGTCGACCAGGTTCTTGGTGCCGATCGCGGCCACGACCTCGTCGCGGAAGGCCCGGATGGAGGTGTCCGGCTCCTGCGCCACGTACTGCGTCGCGGGGCGGGTCACCGCGTCCTTGACCAGCGGGCGGGCGTCCAGCTCCCACTTCTTGCGGCCGCCGTCGAGCAGCTTCACGTCCCGGTGGCCGTAGAGCTTGAAGTACCAGTACGCGTACGCGGCGAACCAGTTGTTGTTGCCGCCGTAGAGGATGACGGTGTCGTCGTTGCCGATGCCGCGCTCGGAGAGCAGCGCCTCGAACTGGCTCTTGTTGACGAAGTCCCGGCGCACCGGGTCCTGCAGGTCGGTCTTCCAGTCCAGCTTGATCGCGCCGGCGATGTGGCCGGTGTCGTAGGCCGAGGTGTCCTCGTCGACCTCGACGAAGACGACGCCCGGGGCGTCGATGTTCTTCTCGGCCCACTCGGCCGAGACGAGTGCGGTGTCGCGACTCATCAGATCACTCCCTGGTGAGGATGGATGGTGAGCCAGCGCGCGGAAATCGATGCACATGATTGTCGCACCACGCGCGGGACCCATAGCGAGAAACGGATCACGGGTTCGTGCGACGGCGCCGCTGCCGGGCGTTCGGTGGGAGAGCACCGGGGGTACGCGGACCCTGAGTGCCACTGGCTGCGTCAGGCAGCCGAGGACAGCCCCGCCGTCAGATGACGGGGCGACACAGGCAGGTGGCCACGCGGCACAGGTCGACCGCGCGCCGTTTGGTGAGGAGCGTCCCCATGAGCAGGGAGCCTACCAGCCACGCCGGGGGACGCCAGCGGACCGACCAGCATCCGGGACGCGCCGCCGGGCCGCCGGCGGCGCGGCGGATGGCCGGGTCGGGGCCCGGCCGATGACCGGGACCAGGCCCAGCCGATGGCCGGGTCGGGGCTCAGCCGGTGGCGGAGTTGATGGGCACGTTCTTCGCGTCCGCCGTCACCGCCAGCCCTTCGGGCAGCGGCCGGACCTCCCGGACGGCGAGCTGGAACGGCAGCTCCGGCAGCGGCACGTTGACGGAGATGCTCTTGGCGTAGTTGTTGAGCAGCGTCCGGGCCAGCGGCACGTTCGGCAGCCCCTGGGCGTTCAGGTCGTTGAAGCGCAGCGCCACCTGCCCCTGGTCGCCGACCGTGATGTCGGCGGTGCCGGTCACGGTGAGCCGCTGGCCGAGGATGTCGACCGGCGCGGTGACGGCGAGCCGGCCGCCCTGCTCGCCGAGGGTCAGCCCCGGCCGGTCGAGCAGCTTGGCGAGGCTGTCGTAGCTGATGGTGCCGGTGCCGTCGACCGTCTCGGCGACCACCTCGCCCTGGCCGGAGCGGATCGTGTCCAGCGAGGCGCGGACGTCGCGGGCGTCCACGTCGAGCTTCGGCAGCGCGACCACGTCGCCCTGCACCGGGCCCTGCACGTCCCGCAGCCCGATGGTGATCCGCTCGTACCGGCCGTCGAGCACCTGGGTGAGGAACGGGAAGCCGCCGACCTCGACCTCGGGGGCCGAGGACTGCGCCCCCTGCTTGGCGATCTCCTGCCGGACCTGGTCGGCGATGGCCCGCTCGGCCACCCCGACCGCGACCCGGTCGGCCACGACGATCAGGCCGCCCAGCACCAGCAGCAGGACGACGAGGGTGATCAGCACCTTGCGCCCGCGTCGACGAGGCCGCTCCCCGTACGTGTGATCCTGCGCCACGCCGCCTCCTGTCGTGAGTGCCGGGTGCCGCACAGCGGCCCCCCGGTGGTACCCGAACGGACGAATGCCCAATCGCCGTCAGAGGACGAGCTTGCACATGGCGTACGCGGCCGGCGCGGCGAGGGCGAAGCCGCCGAGCGGCCCCTGCATGTGCCGGGCTACCCACATCGTCGGCGGCTCCCCCGCCATCAGGCGGCCCGCCTCGGCGTACCCCACGGCGAGGTCCGCCAGCACGGCGGCGACCGCCGCGACCAGCCCGATGATCGCGGCCTTCGTCGGGGTGAAGGGCGTCACCAGGTAGCTGCCGAGGACGGCGCTGACCAGCGTGCCGACCATCGCGCCGCCGACCACGCCGGCCGCGCCCCTCGGCACCTGCGGCGCCAGCCGCGGCCAGGGCGCCACCGCGTCGGTGAGCCGGGCGACGGTGAGCGCGACCCCGCTGGCGGTGAGGCAGACGGTGATGGCCTGGGTGCCGGCCGGAATCCGGCTGAGCGTGATCAGGGTGGCGAAGGCGACAACGCCCACCACGATCAGCAGGGTGCTGCCCAGGGAGTCGGTCACCCGCACGCGGTCGACCCGCCGGACGAGCTGGCCGAGCACCCCGAGGAGGAAGCCGCCCGCCGCGACGTAGCCCAGCGGGGCCAGGCCGGCGACGTCCGTCTGCACGGCGGCGGCGTCGGCCGCCACCGCGGCCACCCCGCTGACCAGGGCGACCAGCAGCAGCGCCGGCGGCCGCATGGCCATCGTCCAGGCCAGCACGAAGAGCAGTTGTACGCCGAAGATGATGCCCGCGAACGGCAGCCGGTGGCCGGGGCCGGAGGTCTGCGCCCCGAGCACCAGGCCGACCCCGAGCAGGATCGCGAACCCGGCGACGGACAGCGCGAGCTGGCGGCGCACCTCGACCGGCTCCACCGCCTCCTCGTCCGGCTCCGCGTCGGCCTCGTCGTCGGGCCGGCGCGGCGGCTCGCCACCGCGCCGGGCGCGACGCGGCCCGCCGCGTTCCCGACGGTCGCCGTCGTCGTCGGTGGCCGGCCCGGTGCGCGGCGCCGGCGGCTGGCCACGGGACGGGCCCGCCGGGCCCGGGCGGGGCCCGTCGGGCCACGGGTCGCGGCCGGTCTCGGGCGAGCTGGAGGGAAACACGCCCCGATCGTGCCAGACCGGCCGCCCCACGCGGAGGTCACGGTTTCGGCAACGTTAAAACCTGCGGCGCGATCACGGGCAAGCCGGGCAAACGGGAAAGGACGCGAAGGTGAAGCCGGGGTCATCCGTTAGGCTCAGACCGTTACCCGCCCGTCAGCGACGCCGGGACCCACGCAAGTTTCATCAGCGCCACATCCCCTTCGGGGTGCGCTGGTCGCGCGCGGCCGACGGCCGCCGGGACGGAGGTGATCGTGGAGATCCTGCTGCTGGTGACCGCGCGCGCAGGCGAACCATCCGCTGTGCTGCCGGCACTCGACCTGCTGCCGCACTCGGTCCGCACCGCGCCGCGCGACGTCCGCACCCTGGTCGCCGGCCCCAGCCCGGACGCGGTCCTGGTCGACGCCCGCTCCGAGCTGAGCGAGGCCCGGGCCACCTGCCGGATGCTGCACGCCACCGGGCTCGGGGTGCCGCTGGTCGCGGTGGTCACCGAGGCCGGCCTGATCGCGCTCAACGCCGACTGGGGCGTCGACGACGTCATCCTCGCCTCGGCCGGGCCGGCCGAGGTGGAGGCCCGGCTGCGGCTGGCGGTCGGCCGGCTGAGCAACGCGACCTCCGGCGCCGGCGGCTCGATCCGGGCCGGCGAGCTCACCATCGACCCGGACACCTACGCGGCCAAACTCAAGGGCCGCCCGCTCGACCTGACCTACAAGGAGTTCGAGCTGCTGAAGTTCCTGGCCCAACACCCCGGTCGGGTGTTCACCCGGGACCAGCTCCTGCGCGAGGTCTGGGGCTACGACTACTTCGGTGGCACCCGCACGGTCGACGTGCACGTCCGGCGACTGCGGGCGAAGCTCGGCTCCGAGTACGAGTCGATGATCGGCACCGTGCGGCAGGTCGGCTACAAGTTCGTGGTGCCGCCGTCCCGGTCGCTGCCGGAGGCGGAGCACGCACCCCTGCCCGTCTGATCCCGCACCCCATTCCGGGGGCTATTCCCCATATGCCCTTTTTGCACCGCTAGTCGGCTCTATTCTGACTGCCGGGTTTGCCGGGCAGAGAGGGAGGCGGCGTCGTGCGCATCGACCACGGGGGCGGCGGTTCGGCACGGACGGGCGCACTGAGACGGGATCCCTCGGCCGCCCGCGCCGTCGGCCTCGTCGCGCTGGTGGTGACCGTCCTGCTCGGCACGGCGTACGCGCTCGGGCGCAGCCTGGTGCCCGACCCGCCCGCCTCCAGCGTGACGACGAGCGCCACCGGCCCGCACTACGCCGACCAGCCGCCGGCGGACGACTCCCACCGAGGCACGCCCGGCGGGAACCGGAGCTCCGCACCGGCCGAGACCGGGCAGGACGGTGGCGCCGACCCGAGCGGCACACCGGGCGCGACCGGGACCGCCGGCCCGTTCGGCGCGCAGACCACCAGCGGCACCTCGCTGGTCGCCCTGACCTTCGACGACGGCCCGGACCCGCAGTACACCCCGCAGGTGCTCGCCCTGCTCCGCAAGCACGACGTCCGGGCCACCTTCTGCGTGGTGGGTGAGAACGCACAGAACCACCCGGACCTGATCCAGGCGATCGTGGCCGACGGGCACACCCTGTGCAACCACAGCTGGAACCACGACGTCAACCTCGGCCGCCGGTCACCGGAGGTCATCCGGGCGGACCTGCTGCGCACCAGCGCGGCGATCCGCGCGGCGGTGCCCGGCGCCCCCATCGCCTACTACCGCCAGCCCGGCGGCGCCTGGACCGGCTCCGTGGTGTCGGTGGCCCGGGAACTCGGCATGACGCCACTGCACTGGACGGTGGACCCGTCGGACTGGTCGGCGCCGGGGGCCGGCCGGATCGCCACGATGGTCGTCACCAACGTCGAACCCGGCTCGGTCGTGCTGCTGCACGACGCCGGCGGCGACCGGCAGGGCACAGTGGACGCGCTCTACCGCATCCTGCCGAGCCTGACCAGCCGGTTCCAGGTGGAGGCCCTCCCCGACGGCGGGACGTGAGGGCTCCACGTGGCGGCGCTCCCCGACGGCGGCGCGACGTGCGGTTGCCAGGTGCCGGCCTGCCCGGGGGCGGGTCGTGCGGCGCGCCCACGCCGGCGTGACGCCCGCTACACCACGCCGCGGAGCGCGCCGAGGTCGGCGGCGGCGACGACCGACCGGACTACGGTGACGGCATGAGCAGCGCCGAACCGACCAGCCAGCAGGTGACCCGGACCGACCGCCTCAGCCCCACGGAGATCGCCGACGTGCTCGCCCTCGCCCGGGCCGCCGGTGACGCCGACGGTGCGGACCCGTTCGACGAGCACGTCCTGCTCCGGCTGCGGGACCCGGACGCGGCCGCGGTGCACCTGACCACCCGGGCCGCCGACGGGACGCTGACCGGCTACGCCCACCTGGACACCACCGACGGCGACGCCGGGACCGGGGCGGAACTGGCGGTGCACCCGGCGTACCGGCGGCGCGGGACGGGCCGGGCGCTGGCCCGGGGCGTACTGGCGGCGGCCCCCGGCCCACTGCGGGTGTGGGCGCACGGCGACCACCCGTCGGCCGCCGCGCTCGGCGTCGACCTGGGCCTGCGCCGGGCACGGGTGCTCTGGCAACTGCGCCGGCCGCTGACCGCCCCGATCCCCGAGCCCCGGCTGCCGGACGGGGTGACGCTGCGCGCGTTCCGGCCCGGCGACGACGACGCGGCCTGGCTGGCGCTCAACGCGCGGGCCTTCGCCGAGCACCCGGAGCAGGGCCGCTGGTCCCCGGCCGACCTGCGGGTACGCCTCGCCGAGCCGTGGTTCGACCCGGACGGCTTCCTGCTCGCCGTCGAGGAGGCCACCGGCCGGCTGCTCGGCTTCCACTGGACGAAGGTCCACGAGCGGCCCGGTTCGGCGCGGATCGGCGAGGTCTACGTCCTCGGGGTGGACCCGGCGGCGCACGGCGGCGGGCTGGGTCGGGCGCTGACGGCGGCCGGCCTGGCGTACCTGCGGGACCGGCGGGGCCTGGACCGCGTCATGCTCTACGTGGACGAGTCGAACACCGCCGCGGTGGCCCTCTACGAGCGGCTCGGCTTCGCCCGCTGGTCCGCCCACGTGAACTACCAGTCGGCCTGACCGCCACCCGGCTCCCGGCTCACCTGGGGTGGCGAGCCGGGAGCCGGGCCGGCGCGCGCGTCCGCGGGCCGGCCCGCGCGGCGCGACGAGCCTCCTCCGGGCCGGCCCCCGCTCGGCGCGGCGGGTCCGGGGCCCGACCGGCGCGCGGGCCGGTCACCGCCGGATAACGGCGGCGCGTCGGCGAGATAACGGCTAACCGGGAAAATGCCCATACGTCCGACAGGGGCACCCGAGTTCACTTAACGGACAACTCACCCTCAGCAAGCGGTCACCTGCGCTGCCGCACCTGTTCACCCCCCGTTCACTTCTGACCGGCGAACCGGCTACCTGGCACTCCTAACTTTTGGACCAGCCGGTCAGCGCCGGCACCCCGGGCCCCCAATCCGGGTGCGAAGTCAGACGTGAAGGGATACCCCTCAGGTGAAGCTCCAGCGGCACGGCACTCTCGCCTGCCTCGCTCTTACCGCGACGCTCGCTCTCAGTGCATGCGGCTCGGACAACAACGAGTCCGCGAGCGGCGCCTCCGCCTCCGGGTCGGCCGCCGCGGCCGACTGCGCCACCGGCACGCTGAACGCCCAGGGCTCGTCGGCGCAGAAGAACGCCATGGACGAGTGGATCAAGGCGTACCAGCAGAAGTGCTCCGGCGCGAAGATCAACTACGAGCCGTCCGGTTCGGGCGCCGGCATCCAGGCCTTCATCGCCGGCACCGCCGACTTCGCCGGCTCGGACTCCGCCCTCAAGGAGGAGGAGCAGCCGCAGGCCAACGCCAAGTGCGTCGGCGGCGCCGCCATCAACCTGCCGATGGTGATCGGCCCGGTCGCCATCGCCTACAACGTCAACGGCGTGGACAACCTCCAGCTCAAGCCGGCCACCCTGGCGAAGATCTTCGCCGGCAAGGTGACCAAGTGGGACGACCCGGCGATCAAGGCCGACAACCCGGACGCCAAGCTGCCGTCGACCGCCATCAACGCGGTGCACCGCTCAGACTCCTCCGGCACCACCGACAACTTCACCGACTTCCTCACCAAGACCGCCGCGTCCGACTGGACCTTCGGCAAGGCCAAGGAGTGGAAGGCCCCCGGCGGCACCGGTGCGGCCAAGTCCGACGGCGTGGCCAGCGCCATCAAGAACCAGGACGGCACCATCGGCTACGTCGAGTGGTCGTACGCCGAGAACGGCGGCCTGAAGACCGCCAAGGTCGGCAACGGCGCGGGCGAGTTCGCCGAGCTGACCGCCGAGTCGGCCGGTAAGACCATCGCCGGCGCCGAGGTGGTCGGCCAGGGCGACGACCTCAAGATGAAGATCGACTACAACACCAAGGAGGCCGGGGCCTACCCGATCGTCCTGGTGACCTACGAGATCGTCTGCTCGAAGGGCCTGCCCGCCGACAAGCTGCCGCTGGTCAAGGGCTTCCTCGGCCACGCCGCCAGCACCGCGGGCCAGGCCGACCTGACGGAGCTGGGCTACGCCCCGCTGCCCGAGTCGGTCCGCACCAAGGTCGAGGCCGCGGTCAAGAACCTCGCCTGACCCGCCCTCACCGACACCGTCACCACCACCTCAACTCGAAGCGAGCGAGCAGATGGGTGAAACCCCTCACCGCTCGGCTGACGCCGGCACCGGCGGGACCCGCGTGACCGAAGGTCACGACCGGCCCGCCGGTGCCTCGGCGCGTCTGGCCGAGGCACCACTTCGCACCCGTACCCCGGGCGGAGCCGGGCTGGGCGGCGGCGGCGCGCTGCCGCGGGCCCGGGCGTTCGGCGCAGAGCGGGCCTTCCGCGGCCTCACCCTGGCCGCCGGCGTCGCCGTCCTGGTCATCATCGCCGCCATCGCGGTCTTCCTGATCGCCAAGGCCGTGCCGGCGCTGCGGGCCAACACCGAGGGCTTCTGGACGTTCGAGGGCTGGTTCCCGAACGACGCGGAGCCGAAGTTCGGCATCGGCGCGCTCGCCTTCGGCACCGTGCTCAGCTCCGCCCTGGCCCTGCTGATGGCGGTGCCGGTGGCCCTGGGGATCGCGCTCTACCTCTCCCACTACGCCCCGCGCCGGCTCGGCACCACCCTGGGTTTCCTGATCGACCTGCTGGCCGCGGTGCCGAGCGTGGTCTTCGGCCTCTGGGGCCGGGACGTCTTCATCAACCCGGTCCGGGACTTCTCCGCCTGGCTGAACACGTACTTCGGGTGGATCCCGATCTTCGGCGGCGACGGTCCGTTCGGCAAGTCCATCATGCTGGGCGCGCTGGTCCTGGCGATCATGGTGCTGCCGATCATTACCTCGCTCTCCCGCGAGGTGTTCACGCAGACCCCGACCGCCAACGAGGAGGCGGCCCTCGCCCTCGGCGCCACCCGTTGGGAGATGATCCGCACCGCGGTGCTGCCGTACGGCCGCCCCGGCATCGTCGCCGCGGTGATGCTCGGCCTGGGTCGGGCGCTCGGCGAGACCATCGCCCTGGCGATGACCCTCGGCATCACCTTCAACATCTCGTTCAACCTCATCGAGAGCGGCGGCAACACCATCGCCGCCAACATCGCCAACACGTTCGGCGAGGCGAACGACACGGGTCGGGGCGCGCTGATCGCCTCGGGCCTGGTGCTCTTCGCCATCACGCTGATCGTCAACATCACGGCGCGGGCGATCATCCACCGCCGCCGGGAGTTCACGGAGTCGGCCGCATGACCACCACCGCCTCGCACCGCACCCGCCCGCCGGCGCAGCCGGCCACGCTGCGGGCCCGCCGACTGCCGAAGTACGCCGCACCGGCCATCGCCGCGGCCGCCCTCCTGGTCGCCGCCGCGGCCGTCTACGGCGCCGGCATCGGCGGCCCGGTGCTGGTCGTGGTGCTCGGCGCGCTGCTCTACCTGGTCGGCCTCTTCGCCGCGGCGAACCGGGTCGAGGGGCGCCGGTCGGCGCGCAACCGCACCTGGAGCGCGCTGATCCACTCCGCGTTCGTGCTGGCCGTCCTGCCGCTGGCCTCGGTGGTCTGGACGCTGGTCAGCAAGGGCGCCGAGCGGCTCGACGCCGACTTCTTCCTCACCTCGATGAACAACATCGGCGCCCGCGACCCGAACGGCGGCGCCTACCACGCGATCGTCGGCACGCTCCAGCAGGTCGGCATCGCGGCCCTGATCACCGTCCCGCTCGGCATCCTCTGCGCCATCTACGTCGTCGAGTACGGCCGGGGCCGGTTCGCCTTCACGATCCGGTTCTTCGTGGACGTCATGACGGGCGTCCCGTCGATCGTGGCCGGCCTGTTCGTGCTGGCGTTCTGGGTGCTGATCGTCTCGCCGTGGTTCAACGACGGCCGGCCGAGCTTCTCCGGTTTCGCCGCCGCGCTCGCGCTGAGCGTGCTGATGCTGCCCACCGTGGTCCGCTCCACCGAGGAGATGCTGCGTCTCGTCCCGGCGCCGCTGCGCGAGGGGGCGTACGCCCTCGGCGTGCCGAAGTGGAAGACCATCCTGCGGGTCGTGCTGCCGACCGCGCTGCCGGGCATCGTCACCGGCGTCATGCTCGCCATCGCCCGCGCGGCCGGCGAGACCGCCCCGGTGCTGCTCGTCGCCGGCGGCGGCGCGGCGATCAACTTCAACCCGTTCGAGAACAACCAGTCGTCGCTGGCCCTCTTCGTCTACCAGCAGGCCGGTGACGCGTCACGGTACGCGCCGGCGCGGGCGTGGACCGCGGCACTCACCCTGGTCGCCCTCGTGCTGATCCTGACCGTCGCGGCGAAGCTGCTGGCCCGTCGCAACCGGCTCGGCCGATGAACCCCGGAGGTACCACCACCATGGCCAAGCGCATCGAAGCCTCGAACGTCACCGCCTACTACGGCGCCTTCAAGGCGATCGAGAACATCAACCTGACGGTCGAGCCGAAGACGGTGACCGCCCTGATCGGCCCGTCCGGCTGCGGCAAGTCGACCTTCCTGCGGTCGATCAACCGGATGCACGAGGTGCTGCCCGGCGCCCGGGTCGAGGGCAGCCTCACGATCGACGACCAGGACATCTACGACCGGGACGTGGACGTCACCGCGGTCCGGCGCATGATCGGCATGGTCTTCCAGCGGCCGAACCCGTTCCCCACCATGAGCATCTTCGAGAACGTGGTGGCCGGCCTGCGGCTCAACGGGGTCCGCAAGAAGTCGATCCTGGACGAGGCGGCCGAGAAGGCACTCCGCTCGGCCAACCTCTGGGACGAGGTGAAGGACCGGCTCGGCAAGCCCGGCGCGGGCCTCTCCGGCGGTCAGCAGCAGCGGCTCTGCATCGCCCGGACCATCGCGGTCGAGCCGCAGGTCGTGCTGATGGACGAGCCCTGCTCTGCGCTCGACCCGATCTCCACGCTGGCCATCGAGGACCTGATGTTCCAGCTCAAGGACAAGTTCACCATCATCATCGTCACGCACAACATGCAGCAGGCCGCCCGCGTCTCGGACCGGACCGCCTTCTTCTCGATCGAGAAGACCGGCGACCCCGGCCGCCTCATCGAGTACGACAACACGCAGAAGATCTTCAGCAACCCCGGCGTGAAGAAGACCGAGGACTACATCACCGGCCGCTTCGGCTGAGCCGCTCGGTCCGTCCGCCGGCGTCCCGCCCTCCGTCCCGGGCGGGGCGCCGCCGGCCCCGTTTCCGAACCCGGTCCGCCGCCGGCCCGCCGGTCCGCCACCCGGAACGGGGGGGCGCGCGGCAACCGGCCGCGCGGGCGGGCGGGTGCGCGGG
>NZ_JBPQTP010000056.1:0-42460 GCF_051386395.1 Micromonospora sp. URMC 106 | reverse complement strand
GCCCCCGCCTGGTCGCCTGGGCCCACGCGGGCTGGTCGGGGGTGGCGTGCGGCGGCGGGGCGGCCGTGGCCCACGCGGGAGCGGCCTGCTCGCCCTGTGCGCCGGCCCAAGCCGGCTGGGGCTGGCCGTCGGCCGGGCCCCAGGAGGCGGGCGGGGCCTGGTCGGCCTGTTGTGGAGCCTGGCCGGCGCCCCAGGCGGGGCCGGGCTGCTGCTCGTTCTGCGCGGCCCAGGTGGGCGGGTTCGGCTGCCCCGACGGCGGCGGGGGCGCCCAGCCGAGGTCGGGTGCGCCGACGCCGTAGCCGTTGCCCTGCTGCGCCGGGCGGTCGCCGTACGGCGCCGGTCCGCCGGCGCCCGGCGACACCTCGTCCGGCTGCTGGCCGGGGTGGTGCGTGCCCTCGGACGTCATGCGTGCGCCTCCTCCATCACCTGTCGGCCGCCGCTGCCGATCGGTCTGCTCGGCAGGGTGGCCGGCGTCGCCGGTGTACCGGCCGTGCCGGCTCCCCGCACCGTATCCGGTGACCGCCCGAGGGCTTCCGGGGAGCACCGGCCGTCACTCCGCGTGGCCGGGCGGTGTCGAGTGGCTTCTATCGACTCGACCCGCTTCGGGCCGCGGGCGACGACCGAAGCCCACCGTACCGGGCGCTGCGGCGAGGTGGAATCCCGGTGTCAATCGGCGCGGAACGCCGATGGCCCGCCCGGGCGGACCGGGCGGGCCATCGATCTGGAGGAGGTGAGGAAGGTTCTGGGCGTCAGCTCATGTGACGCTGGGCGATGGCGAGGATCTCTTCGCGGACCGCGGGCGAGTTGGCGGAGCGCAGCGCGTGCTCGATGGCACGGGCGCGGCGGTTGGCGTCGCGGCGGTTACGGATTCGCTCGATCATGCTCACGGGTCTCTCCTCCTGGCTATTCGGTTGTCAGCCCCTTGATGTCTCTATTCAACCGCATGACGGCCTCAACTTCCATCGATTATTAGGTGAGCTGGGACACGAGCCTAACGATCGAAGGTCGGCGGACCTCGGGGCCGATGTTTCTGTCGCCCAACGGACACGGCCGGTGTGCCGGGCGTTCACCCGTGGCACACCGGCCGTGGCTGGCGTCGAGACCGGTCAGGTCCAGGCGAGCAGCGCCGCCTCCGGGTCGGCCAGGAAGTCCCCGATGTCGCGCAGGAACTTCGAGCCCAGCTCACCGTCGATGATGCGGTGGTCGAACGACAGGCCCAGCGTGGTGACCTGGCGCGGGCGGACCTTGCCCTTGTGCACCCAGGGCATCTCGCGTACGGCGCCGAATGCCAGGATCGCCGACTCGCCCGGGGGCAGGATCGGCGTGCCGGTGTCCACCCCGAACACGCCGACGTTGGTGATCGTCAGCGTGCCGCCCGACATGTCGGCCGGCGAGGTCTTCCCGGCCTTGGCCGTCTGCACCAGGTCCGTCATCGCGTCCGCCAGCTCGCGCAGCGAGAGCCGGCCCGCGTCCTTGATGTTCGGCACGATCAGCCCGCGCTCGGTGGCCGCCGCGATGCCCAGGTTGACGTAGTCCTTGACCACGATCTCGTCGCCGGCCCAGGTCGAGTTGACCATCGGGTGGCGCTTGACCGCCAACAGCACCGCCTTGGCGACCAGCAGCAGCGGCGAGACCCGCACGTCGCGCCACTCCCGCCGGTTGCGGAGCCGGTCCAGGGCCTTCATCGACCGGGTCACGTCGACGGTCAGGAACTCCGTGACGTGCGGCGCGGTGAAGGCCGAGCGGGACATGTTCTCGGCGGTGAGCTTGCGTACCCCCTTGACGGGGATGCGCTGCTCGCGGTCCGCGCCGAAGCTGGCCGCCGTGGTCGGGGCCGCCACCGCGAGCGGCTCGGCCGCCGCCGTGGTCCCGCTCGCCGCCCGCTGCACGTCCTCCCGGGTGATCGAGCCCAGCGGGCCCGAGCCGGTCAGCGTGGACAGGTCGACGCCGAGATCCTTGGCGAGCTTGCGTACCGGGGGCTTGGCCAGCACCGGGCCGCCGGCCCGGCCGTGGCCGTTCGACGGCGCGGTGGTCACCGGCGTGGCCGGGGCGACCGGGGCCGCCGGAGTGACCGGGGCCGCGGCCTGGGCCGGCACCGGGGCGGCATCCCTGCGCGGGCGCCGCTTGGCCGCCGTCGTCCGCGGGCCGTAGCCGACCAGCACGGCGGTACGCCCACCCGGGGCGGGACCGCCGATCAGGCCCGGCTCGACGGCGCCCTCGGTCGGCGCCACCTCGACCGCAGCCAGCGACGCCGCCGACGGGGTCGGCAGGTCGGCGGCCCGCGCACCGGTCGTCGACGGCTCGATCGGCCCGGCGCCCGGATCGGTGTCGATCGCGATGATCGGCGTGCCGACCTCGACCGTGGTCCCCTCCGGGTGGAAGATCGCCTGCACCTGGCCGGCCCACTTCGCCGGGATCTCGACGGCCGCCTTGGCCGTCTCCACCTCGACGATCGGCTGGTTCAGCTCGATGACGTCACCGACCTTGACCAGCCAGGCGAGGATCTCGCCCTCGGTCAGGCCCTCGCCCAGGTCGGGAAGGTTGAACTCCTTGATCCGCGACATGCCGCTCACCAGCCGAAGGTGCGGTCGACGGCGTCGAGCACCCGGTCGAGGTCGGGAAGGTACTCCTCCTCCACCCGGGAGGCCGGGTAGGGGGTGTCGAAGCCCGTCACCCGCAGCACCGGGGACTCCAGGGAGTAGAAGCACTGCTCGGTGATCCGGGCCGCGATCTCCGAGCCGAGGCCCAGGTTCCCCGGGGCCTCGTGGACGACCACGCAGCGGCCGGTGCGCCGCACCGACTCGTACGCGGCGGTCAGGTCCAGCGGCGAGAGCGTACGCAGGTCGATGACCTCCAGCTCGCGGCCGTCCTCGGCGGCGGCGGTCGCCGCGTCCAGGCAGGTCCGCACCATCGGCCCGTACGCCAGCAGGGTGCCGTCGGTGCCGGGCCGGACGACCCGGGCGGCGTGCAGCGGGTACGCCTCCGACAGCGGGGCGTCCAGCTCGACCGGACCCTTCTCCCAGTAGCGCCGCTTCGGCTCCAGGAACACGATCGGGTCGTCCGAGGCGATCGCCTGCTGGATCATCGAGTACGCGTCCTGCGGGCTGGCGCAGCTCACCACCTTGAGGCCGGCGGTGTGGGCGAAGTACGCCTCCGGCGACTCCGAGTGGTGCTCGACCGCGCCGATGCCGCCGCCGAAGGGGATCCGGATGACCATCGGGATCTTGACCTTGCCCTGCGAGCGGTAGTGCATCTTCGCCACCTGCGACACGATCTGGTCGTACGCGGGGTAGACGAAGCCGTCGAACTGGATCTCGCAGACCGGGCGGTAGCCGCGGATGGCCAGGCCGACGGCGGTGCCGATGATGCCGGACTCGGCGAGCGGGGTGTCGATCACCCGCTGGTCGCCGAAGTCCTTCTGCAGGCCGTCGGTGATCCGGAAGACGCCGCCGAGCTTGCCGACGTCCTCGCCCATGATGACGACCTTGGGGTCGTTCTCCAAGGCCCTGCGCAGGCCGGTGTTGAGGGCCTTGCCGAGGCTGAGCGTCTCCGTGGCCATCAGTGGGCGCTCCCCTCGAACGACTCCATGTACTTCGCGAACTGGGCCCGCTGCTCGTCGAGCTCCGGGGACCCGTTGGGGTAGACGTGGTCGAACATCGTCACCGGCTCGGGGTTGGGCATGGCGAGCACCCGCTCGCGCAGGTGCACCGACTCGGCGCGGGCCTGCTCGTCGACGGCGGCGAAGAAGTCGGCGTCGGCGATCTGCTGCTTCTCCAGGAACGCCTTCATCCGGGCGATCGGGTCCTTGGCCTGCCAGGCCTCGACCTCGCTGGCGATCCGGTAGCGCGTCGGGTCGTCGGAGGTGGTGTGCGCCCCCATCCGGTAGGTGTATGCCTCGATCAGGCTGGGGCCCTGGCCGAGCCGGGCGTTGTCGAGCGCGTGCCGGGTCACCGCGTACGACGCGAGCACGTCGTTGCCGTCCACCCGGACGCCGGGGAAGCCGAAGCCGCCCGCCCGCTGGTAGAGCGGGACGCGGGTCTGCCGCTCCAGCGGCTCGGAGATGGCGTACTGGTTGTTCTGGCAGAAGAACACCAGGGGGGCGTTGAAGACGCTGGCCCAGACGAACGCCTCGTTGACGTCGCCCTGGCTGGTGGCGCCGTCGCCGAAGTAGGCGATCACCGCCTCGCCGTCCTCGGTCCCGGTCTTGCCGTCCATGCTGACGCCCATGGCGTACCCGGTCGCGTGCAGGGTCTGCGCCCCGATCACGATCGTGTACATGTTGAACT
This sequence comes from Micromonospora sp. URMC 106, assembly GCF_051386395.1. Lineage (NCBI taxonomy): Bacteria > Bacillati > Actinomycetota > Actinomycetes > Micromonosporales > Micromonosporaceae > Micromonospora > Micromonospora sp. URMC 106. The sequence goes on along the minus strand of NZ_JBPQTP010000056.1, from coordinate 38,174 downwards.
TGAACTCGTTCGGATCCCAGCCGCCCTGGTCGACGCCCCGGAACAGGCCGAGCGGCATGATCGGGTCGATGCCCCGGCAGTAGAGGACGCCGTGCTCCCGGTAGGTCGGGAAGGCCATGTCCTGGGTACGCAGCGCGCGCCCGGAGCCGACCTGCGCGGCCTCCTGGCCCAGCAGGCTGGCCCACAGGCCCAGCTCGCCCTGGCGCTGCAGCGCGGTGGCCTCGGCGTCGAGCTTGCGGACCAGCACGAGGTCGCGGTAGAGCCCGCGGTACTCCTCGTCGGTGAAGTCGACGCGGTATTCCGTCCCGTCGGGGCCGGTCGCGCTCTCGATGCGCTCACCCTCGGGGGTGAGCAGCTGCACCAGCTGCGGGTCGCCGGTCGCGCCCTTCCTGGAGCGGGGTGCGGCCCGCCGGCCGCGGCTGGAGACCCCGGGGTCGCCCTTTGCCATCCGTCTCTCCCTGTCTGTCTGCGTCGGCACCGGGGGGTCACCCGGCCGCGCAACTCGTGCGCCTGTCCGGCTGGTGCCGGACCGGTTCCTGGCGGCCGCGCCTAGCCCCGGTGGGGGTTGCCGCGCGGCGTGAAGCCGGATTCTGGCCGAACCCGGTTCGGGAGCGCCGGCGCCCAGCCGCGCCTGCCGCGAGGGTGCGCGGAGGTCGTGGCTGCGTTGCCGTCGTGGTCCATATTCGCATCACACGTGAGCGCGCCCACAGTACGCCCGCCCCGCACCGGCCAGCCGCCCCGCTTCGTTACACGAAGCGCCGGGTGTCCGTTCCATCGACGCGCGGCCGATCCGGCGGTGGTTCGTCACCGTTCGGCCAGATACGCGTGTCGACACGCTGTGCGGGGTTGGCTGACGCAGCGTCACTGGGTCAGCCTGATTGTCGCGGGATCGCCCAGGTCGAGCGGTTTGCCGCTTCCCCCGGCCCAGCGGTGCTGTCGGGCGCCCGGTCGGTCGCCGTGGCGGCGACCGCCGCCGGACGGGTGGTCCCACGCTTCCCCGCCGGGCGGGAGGCCGACGAGGAGGAGTGTGCGGTGTCCGATCCAGGTGAAGGCCCCGGTGCCCCGTTCCTCGGCCGGCACCGCGCGACCGGTGGCTACCGCCGGATGGTGGGCGCGCACCGGGCGCCCGGGTCCGGCGGGCCGCCCCGGGGCTACCTGTTCACCGTCGCGCTGCTCGCCGGCACCGCGTCGATGCCGATCCTCGCCGCGATCAGCACCGGCTCCGCCACCGTCGGCAGCACGGCCCTGCCGGACAGCGGCACCGCGTTCCTGCCGACGCCCTCCGTGGGACCGGTGGTGATCCCGCTGCCGGCGACGAGCCAGCCCGCGGTCACCCCGTCGCCCCCGTCCCCCGCCGTGGCGACCCCGAGCGGTTGGCGCCCCGCCGCGCCGGTCCCGCGTACGCCGGTCGAGGTGCCGGAGCCGGGGTCGGCGGTGCGCCCGGCGCCTCCGCCCGCGGTGGTCCCGCCGCGCCCGCCGGCCGGGCGGCCGGTGCCGCTGCCCGTACCGAACCCGTCGCCCAGCCCGTCGCCGTCGCCCAGCCCGTCGGCCTCGCCGAGCCCGTCCCCGGTGGTGACGGCCACCGGCTCCTCACCTGCCGCTCCAACCTCGCCGGCCGCCGAACCGACCGTCGACCCGACCTCGCCCGAACCGACCGTCGATCCGACCTCGCCCGAGCCGACGAGCACGGTGTCGCTGCCGGCCCCCGATCCGACGCCGACGAGGACGCCCACCGTAACCCCGTCGCCGAGGGACCCGACGGACGCCCCGACCGCGACCAGCCCTCCGATCGCTACCGGCGGCCGGACCCGGACCAGCCCCCCGACCGCGACCAGCCCCCCGACCCGGACCGACGCCCCGACCTCGGCGGCCGGTGCCGGTCCGGCCCGCGCTCGCGCTCGCGCCCGGTGATCCCCCTGCCCCGGCCGTGCTCGCCGGCCCGGCCCCACCACCTGCGGATGCGGCCCGGACCGGGCGGCCACGCGGGTACGGTGACCTTCGGCGGCAGGTGAGGCACCGGGCGGTCGCGGCCCGGATCGGACTGCCGGTGGATGGCCGGGGTGGCTCCGGGCGGCGGCCCAGGGGCGGAGCAGAGGCGGGGGCGCTGAGCGGAGCGGACGGCACGGGCGCAGGGCCCTCGGCCCGCCCGGCCGCCGTGCCGCGTCCCGGTCGCGCGCTGCGGCTCGCCCGGCTCGTCACCGAGCTGACCGCCCCGGCCGTGCTGGTCTCCCTGCTGACGGTGGCGGTCGGTTGGCACAGCGCCCGGGGCGTGCACGGGCTGGCCTGGGGGTTGCTCGCCACGCTCTTCGCCACCGGCATCCCGTTCGCGTACATCGTCGGCGGGGTGCGCCGGGGCCGGTTCACCGACCACCACGTGGGGGTCCGCGAGCAGCGCCGCGTCCCGCTGCTGTTCGGCCTCTGCTCGGTGGCCGCCGGCCTGGCCCTGCTCGCGGTGCTCGGCGCGCCCCGCCCGGTGGTGGCCCTGGCCGCCGCCGGCCTGGTCGGCCTGGTGGTCGCCGTGGCGGTGAGCCACTGGTGGAAGATGTCGATCCACTCGGCGGTCGCCGCCGGCACGGTGGTCGTGCTGGTGCTGACGTTCGGGGTGGCGCTGCTGGCGACCGCGCCGCTGCTCGTGCTCGTCGGCTGGTCCCGGGTCCGCCTGCGCGACCACACCGTGCCCCAGGTCGTCGCGGGCGGCCTGCTCGGCGCCCTGGTCGCGGGGGTCGTCTTCGCCGCCCTGCGCTGAGCCGCCCGTCGGTGGAGGGAGTGCCGGACCGCGGGGACCGGCCGGGTCCGTCAGCCGGGGCCGGCCATCGCCGCGAGGCGGCGGGCGAGCAGGGCGACGGCCTCCCGCAGCTCCGGAGGCTCCAGCACCTCCGCCTCGAAGCCCAGCCGGGCCACGTGTACGGCGAGCGAGTCCAGGTGCTCCCCGCCGACGACGAGCACGCACCACCCGTCGCGATCGTCCTCGACGCGCCCCACCTGGGGCGGCACCAGCTCCCGCACCCGGTCGGGCCGGGCGTGCACCCGTACCCGGGCGAGATATCGGTACGGCGTCTCGGTCACGGACCGCTGCACGTAGGCGACCGGGTCCGGATGCTCCCTCGCCCGGAAGCGCCAGGTCGTCGCCACCGCCTCACGCATCCGGTCCAGCCGGAAGGTGCGCCAGTCGTCGCGGTCGACGTCCCAGGCCATCAGGTACCAGCGGCGGCCGGTGGTGACCATCCGCACCGGCTCGACCGTGCGCTCGTGCTCCCCGCCGTCGCGGCCGGCGTACCGGAACCGCACCCGCACGGCGTCGCGACAGGCCCGCGCGAGCGTCACCAGCAGCTCCGCGTCGATCTCGACCCCCGGGCCGACGAGGGTCTCGGTGGCGCCGTGCACCGCCCGCACCTCGGCGCGCAGTCGGGACGGCATCACCTGGTCGAGCTTCGCGAGCGCCCGCAGTGCCGCCTCGCCCGCCCCGGCGACCGTGCCCCCCGACGCCAGCCGTAGGGAGACCGCCGTCGCGATCGCCTCCTCGTCGTCGAGGAGCAGCGGCGGCAGCCGGGTGCCCGCGCCGAGCTGGTAGCCGCCGCCGACGCCGGCCGTCGAGTGCACGGGGTAGCCGAGCGCGCGCAGCCGCTCCACGTCGCGGCGCACCGAGCGGTCGGTGACCCTCAGCTCGGCGGAGAGTTCGGCGGCGGTCCAGGACGGCCGCCGCTGCAGCAGCGCCAGCAGCCGCAGCACCCGCTCGGTCGTCCCCTCGACGGTCATGCGCTCAGCGTTGCACAGATCGCGGAACGATCCTGTCCGCTATGGCCGCCAGGATGGCGCCATGACCGACCGGACCTGGAACCCGCTGCTCCGAGACCAGCTCGCCTGGCACTGGACCAACCAGCTGCGCGAGCGCCTCGACGGGCTCACCGACGACGAGTACTTCTGGGAGCCGGCGCCCGGCTGCTGGAGCGTGCGCCCGCGGGGCACCGGCACCGCACCGGTGCGGGCCGGCTCCGGCGCGATGACCATCGACTTCGCGATGCCGCAGCCCGACCCGCCACCGTTCACGACGATCGCCTGGCGACTCGGGCACGTGATCGTCGGCGTGCTCGCGGCGCGCAACGCCGCGCACTTCGGTCGCACGCCCACCGACTACCAGTCGTTCGACTACGCTGCGACTGCGGCCGAGGCGTTGGCCCAGCTCGACACCGAGTACGCCACGTGGCTGGCCGGGGTCGAGTCCCTCGGCGAAACCGGCCTCGCCCGCCCGTGCGGGGAGGCGGAGGGACCGTACGCCGACCGTCCGCTGGCAGCGCTGGTGCTGCACGTCAACCGCGAGCTGATCCACCACCTGGCCGAGGTGTGCCTGCTCCGCGACCTCCACCTGCACACCCGCCAGCAGACCCGGCAGGAGGCGAGCTGAGATGGCCCGCGACGTACAGATCACCTTCGACTGCGCCGACCCGGCCGGGCTGGCGGCGTTCTGGGCCGAGGCCCTCGGCTACCAGTTGCAGGCCCCGCCCGGGGGCTTCGAGTCGTGGGAGCAGGCGCTGGAGGCGATGGGCGTGCCGCCCGAGCGCCGCAACGACGCCTCCGGGCTGGTCGACCCCGAGGGCTCCCGGCCGCGGCTGTTCTTCCAGCGGGTGCCGGAGGGCAAGCAGGCCAAGAACCGCGTACACCTCGATGTGCGCGCCGCCCCCGGCCTCGAGGGCGACGCGCGGATGGCGGCCCTGGAGGCGGAGGCCGAGCGGCTCGTCTCCCACGGCGCCACCCGGCTCAGGCGCTTCGAGCCCGCTCCCCCGCTCGGCGCCGGCCACATCGTGATGGCCGACCCCGAGGGCAACGAGTTCTGCCTCGACTGATCGGCCACGCGGTGGGGTCGACGACGTCAGCGCGGCCTGTCGCGGCGCTGGCTGCCGAGCGGGCGACTTCGCCCGCGTCGTCGGCGACGGAGACCGGCACCGGAGGACCGGGCCCGCACGACGGCAGGTCGAGCGCTACCGGCGCGTCCCGGCAGGCTCCTGCCAGGCGGTGAGCGCGACCCGGGCCACGGCCGCCAGCTCGTCCACCGTGGCGCCGTCCCGGGCCTGCACCGACATGCCCTGGATGATCGCCCCGAAGTACCGGCCCAGTGCCCGCGGGTCCGCTCCGCGATCGAGCGTGCCCGCGGCCTGGGCGCGCCGGAAGTAGTCGGTGAGGAGACCCAGGGTCGTGTCGCGTCGGCCGGCGACGGCCCGGGCGACGGCGTCCGCCTGGGGTGGCAGTTCGAGCGCCGCCGTGGAGATCATGCACCCGCCCGGGCGCCCGGCACCGGTGAACTGGCGGGCCGCGCCGAGGAGGAACTCCGCCAGCCCGGCGCGGTCGGGAACCTCCCGGCTGAGCGCGTCGCTGGTGTACTGCCCGAAGTGCGCGACGTAGTGGTCGAGGCAGGCGGAGTACAACCCGGCCTTCGACCCGAACGCGTGGTAGATGCTCGGCGGGTTCAGGCCGGTGGCCGCCTGCAGCATCGCGAGGCTGGCGCCCTCGTAGCCGTGCGCCCAGAACACCTGCGTGGCCTGCTCCAGGACCTGCTCCTCGTCGAAGGACCGGGGGCGGCCCGGCCCCCGCTTCCCGCTTTTCATAGCGACCACTATAGTAGTCGCCAGTTCTGTAGTGGTCGCTACAAAAGGGGGAGTCATGGGGCAATCGGTGCTGGTCACGGGCAGTTCGCGGGGCATCGGCCGGGCGATCGCGGTGGCGCTTGCCGACGCGGGCGCGGAGGTGGTGGGGATCCACTACACGCGCGACGAGTCCGCCGCCCGGCAGGCCGCGGAACTGGTCCGCCGCTCCGGCGCGGTGCCGGTGCTGGTCCGGGCGGGCTTCGACGCCGACGGCGCGACCGCCGCCGAGCGGCTCGCCACGGCGTTCCTCGACCAGGTCGAACAGGCCGTCGGGCACCGCGAGATCGACGTCCTGGTCAACAACGCCGGCATCGGCGAGCCGCAGGGGCTGGGCTCGATCGACGAGGAGACCTACCGGCGGGTGGTGGAGGTCAACCTCACCGTTCCGCTCTTCCTCACCCAGGCGCTGTGGCCGCACATGCGCGACGGCGGCCGGGTGGTCAACATCTCGACGGGCTACACCCGGATCGCCGCCCCGACGCATCCCGTCTACTCGGCGACGAAGGCGGCGCTGAACGCGTTGACGCTGGCCCTGGCCCCGACCCTGGCCGCCCGCGGCATCACCGTCAACGCCGTGCTGCCCGGCGTCATCGACACCGACATGAACGCCGGCTGGCTCCAGCAGGGCGACGCCAGGGAGGCGGCCGCCGCGCTGTCGGTGTTCAACCGGGTCGGCACCGTCGAGGACGTGGCCGACGTGGTGCGGTTCCTCGCCTCGGAGCAGGCCCGCTGGGTCACCGGCCAGGTCGTCGACGCCACCGGCGGCTCGGCCCTGTGACGCTCCGGGCGCCACCGGCGGCTCGGCCCTGTGACGCTCCGGGCGCCCCTGACGGCGTACGCCAGGGGCGCCCGGAGCGCGGGATCCGTCAGGCGCCGTCGTCGGCCAGGCGGTGCCGGTTGGCCTCGATCCAGGCGTCCAGGGCGGCCGGGTCGTCCGGGTCGACGCCGTCGGCCATCAACTGGGCGACGGCGGCGGTGGCCGGGCTGCGCCGCTCGCCGGTGCTGTAGAGGCGGGCGAACTCGGGCACCATCTCCTCGATCGCCGTGTCGGTCTGCGCCGCCGCCCGTTCGGGCAGCCCGCGCTTGCGGGCGGCGTACGCGGCCCAGGCCCGCAGCACCCGGGGCAGCAGGGCGGCGTCGTCCATGTCCAGCACCGCCCGCCGATGCACCCAGTCGAGCAGGAACAGCCCCGCCACGGTGGGGCTCCACCGCATCGGGTCGGCGTCCGGGAAGCTGGCCGCGTGGTCCAGCAGCAGGCTGAGGCAGAAGTGCAGCGAGGCCAGCTCCGCCCCGTCGGCGACGTCCAGGCCGAACCGGGCCGCCTCGGGCGAGGCGAGGAACCGGCGGACCAGGTCCGTGCGCTCGGCGGCGGTGAGCGGTTCGACGGCGGGCGCGGGGGCCGCGTCGGCACGGTGGGGCAGCCGGGCCAGCCGGGCGCCGAGCAGGGCGCGGTCGGTGGCCAGCGAGCCCTCCCCGGGCAGCTCGCTGAGCGCGTCGGTGATCGCCAGGTGCCGGCTCACCTCGGCGTGCATCCGGTCCGGCTCCTCGTCGCGGAACCAGGTCAGCTCGTCCCCGGCGCACATCTGCCGGACCTGCCCGAGGATCCGCTCGGGCGGCCCGCCGACGAAGACGTCCTTGGTGATGCCGATGTTGTGGTCGAGCAGCGTCACCACCGCGTGCGCCGGCCCGCCGGCCGGGTCGTCGTACGCGAAGGTCGCGAGGTAGGAGGTCTGGTCGCCGTACACGTCGCCGTAGGACCAGCAGCCGGTGAGGTGCACCCGGCCGAGGTGGGCGGCCCAGTCGGGGGCGGCGGCGCCGGGGCGGATCCGGGCGGCGCCCTCGGCGTCGGGCACCAGCGCGGCGAAGACGGGGCGGATGGTGGTGGCGGCGGCCGAGCGGCGGCGGGAGGTGGCGGCCAGGAAGCCGGCCACGAAGTCCCGGACGGCGGCGTCGCGGTTGGTCTCCGCGACCGCGTAGACGCTGCCGAGCAGGGCCGCGCCGAGCATCTCCGCGTCGAGGGCGTTCTCCAGCTTGGCCACGTCGCGGGCGGCGTGCAGCACCGCGTCGTACGGGGTCTGAGGCGTTCCCATCCACCGACCCTACGCTGCCGCCCGGCTCGGGACGGTACGAGCGACCCGAGCGTCGCCCGCGTCGTGCCGCCCGCACGACCGTCCTGAGGCTGGCGTCGGGCGGGGTTCCCAGCTCAGCGGCCGGCGGCGTCCCCCAGGGCCGCCCGGGCCTCGGCGTAGGAGGCGAGCACCGCGCGGACCGGGGCCAGCACGTACTCCTCGCCGACCGCCGCCACCGCGTCGGTGAGCCGTCGCTCCGCCCGGCGGCGCGCCCGGCGGGCCGCCCAGCGGACGACCGGCCTGGTCAGGGCGGCCACCAGCAGCCCGGCGAGCAGGCCGCCCAGGAACAGCAGGGTGGGCAGCGGCACCTCGCCCACGGCCGGGTTGTCCAACGCCGGCAGGCCCAGCGCGCGCAGCCCGTAGTCGAGCGCCAGCCACCCGAGCCCGGCCAGCGCGGCCAGGGTCACCAGCCACTGGAGGCCACCGACGATCCGCCACCAGAGCGGCCGCCGGTCCATGCCGAGGTCGGTGCCGGCGACCGCGCGGTCCAGAGCGTCCGGCAGGTCGCCGAGGCGAGACCGGGCGGCGGCGGTCACCGCCGCCGGCCAGGAGGCGGGCAGGTCGGTGCCCGCCCGGTCGGCCACCGACCGGATCGCCAGGCCGAGCGCGGAGCGCTGGGCGGCGGTGGGGTCGGGCACCGAGGTCGCGGCGACCAGGCTCTCCGCCGGCTCGTCGCGGTCGCCGGCCGGGCCGGGCAGGTGCAGCCGGCGCAGCGGGTCGGGCCGCAGCCGGCGCCAGCCCCGGACCAGCGGCCAGCCGGTGGCCGCGCCGCCCCGGTGCCGGTACGCCCGCTCGACCGCCTCGGCGACCGCCGGCACCCCGGCCGCGCCGGCCAACGCCCGGTGCAGCGCGGTGCCGGCGGCGTCGTCGGGCCCGGCGGCCGGCGCGGCGCTCCCGACCAGCTCGTCGAGCCCGGCCACCACGGCGTCCACGTCGCCCTGGAGGCGGCGCAGCGCGGCCTGCCGCTCGGCCACCGTCCGTTCCAGTGCCTCCCGCAGCCCGACCATGCCCGCCGGGTCCACGGCGGTGGTGGCCAGCAGCGGCACGCCGTCCAGGCCGTCCGCGTCGAGCAGCCGGCGCAGGTCGGCCAGGACCCGGGGCAGCTCGGCCGGGGGCAGCCGGTCGGCCTGGTTGAGCACGACCAGGGTGACGTCGCGGTGCCGGTGGAACTCGCGCAGGTAGCTGGTGTGGATGACGCGGTCGGCGTACTTCTGCGGGTCGACCACCCACACCACGAGGTCGACGAGGCCGAGCAGCCGATCCACCTCCAGGCGGTGGGACCGCTGCACCGAGTCGAAGTCGGGCAGGTCGAGCAGGATCAGCCCGTGCAGGGCGGACTCGTCGTCGCCGTCGAGCACGCTCTCCCGCACGAACCGGTGCCGGGGCAGCACGCCGACCCAGTCGAGCAGCCGGTTGCCGCCGTCGAGCGGCCCCCAGACGCAGGCGTGGGTGACGCCGGTGGTGGGGCGGCGCACCCCGACCGGGGAGAGTTCCATCCGGGCGAGCGCGTTGAACAGGCTCGACTTGCCGCTGCCGGTCGCGCCGGCGAGGGCCACCACCGTGTGGTCGCGGGAGAGCGCCAGCCGGGTGCCGGCCCGCTCGACCAGGGTGTGCGCCGGCACGAGCTGCGAGTCCGGCAGGTGGCCGTCGACGACCGCGAGGAACCGGCGTACGGCGTCGAGGCGGGCGATCAGCGCGTCGGCGTCGACCCGCCGGTCACCGCGGAACGCCTCGCGCATGCGCCCGACGATGTTCGTCATGACTCTCCGCCCTCGGTGCCGGGGAGGCTCGCGGCGTCCGTGTCGGCGAGGCCGCTGCGGTGCCGCGCGATCTCCACCCGGTTGGCGGCCCCGCGCAGCGCCTCCGCGGTCTCCGCGGCGGGCCGGGACTCCGCCGTCCGGGCCAGGTAGCGGGCGGCCTCGTCGTCCAGCAGCGCCCGCACCCGGTCCAGCAGGTCGGCCCGGGCCTTGGCGGCGAGCGTACGCACGGCCTGGTCGCCGAAGATCGCCTGGAGCACGGTCTGCGCGGCGACAGTGGTGCCGGCCCCGGTGGCGACCTCCAACCCGGTCGGGATGAACGCGGTCGAGGCGAACACGGCGATCATCACAACGAGCCCCGTGGCGTTCACCGCGTACGCGGCCGTCCGGGCCACGAAGCGCCGGTCGCCGCCCTCGACCCGGACCAGCTCCAGCACGCCGCGCTGCCACTCCCGGACCAGCCGCTCGGCCCGTTCGGGCAGGTCGCCGGCGGGGTGGGCGAGCCCCGGTTCGAGCAGCGCCGTCCCGGCGGGATGCGCCTTCCACCCGGTGTACGCGTTCTCCGCCGCCTCGGCGGCCACGCCGCGCAGCAGGGTCACCAGCTGGGACTCGATGGCCTCCCGCAGCTCGGAGGCGGGCGCGGGCCGGCCGGTGACGGCGGCGACCACCCGGTCGCGGAGCCGCCCGATCCGGGCCTCCAGGGTGCGGAAGAACTCGCCGGTGCCGACGAACTCCTGCCACCGCGCGAGCACCTCGCCACGGAGCAGCCGACCGTCCTTCAGCCCCTGCTCGACGGTCCGGTGCGCCCCCCGGTACGCGGCCCGCACCCGCTCGTCGAGCGCGTCGGCGGCGGTCACCTGCTCGTCCGCGGCGTCGGCGAGCTGCTCGGCCGCCGGGCGCAGCGCGGCGAGCGCGCCGTCGAGGGTCTGCCGGACCACGGCCGCCCGGGCGTCGGCGTCGGCGGCCAGCCGGGCGAACCACGCGGAGAGCGGCGCGGTGACCCGGTCGGGCAGCAGGCCCTGGCCGTCGACCCAGGTCTCCGGCAGCACGAACAGCGGGGCCGCGCCGAGATCCTGGGCGGCGAGCATCTCCGACAGGTGGGCGGCGATCTCGTCGGCCGCCTCCGGGGGCACCCGGTCCAGCACCATGGCGATCACCGCGCCGCGGGCGCGGGCGCTGCGCAGCAGCTCCCAGGGGACGGCGTCCGCGTAGCGGGCGGCGGTGGTGACGAAGAGCCAGAGGTCGGCGGCGGCCAGGAGCTGGCCGGCCAGGGCCCGGTTGGCGTCGACCACCGAGTCGATGTCGGGGGCGTCGAGGAAGGCCAGCCCGGGCGGCAGGGCCGGGGCGGTGACCAGTTGCAGGGTGCGCGGGTCCTCGCTGGGCTCGGTGGTGCGGGTGAGGCCGGGCAGCAGCTCGCCCTGGCGGAACCAGCCGGAGTCGGCCGGGCTGCACACCAGCACCGGGGAGCGGGTGGTGGGCCGGAGCACCCCGGCGGCGCTCACCCGCGCCTGCACCAGGCTGTTGACGAGGGTGGACTTTCCCGCGCCGGTGGACCCGCCGACCACCACGAGCAGCGGCGCGTCGAGCCGGCGCAGCCGGGGGAGCAGGTAGTCGTCGAGCTGGTCGGTGAGGCTGCCGGCGGCCCGTCGGGCGGGCTCGGCGGAGGGCAGTGCCAGCGGGAACCGGGCCGCCCCGATCGCGGCGCGCAGGCCGGCCAGCGCGGCGGGCAGGCTGTCGTCCCCGGTGGTGGCGGGCCGGTCCTCCCCGGCGTCCGTGGGGCCGGTGCGGGCTGCGACGGTGGGCGCGCCGGCCTGGGTGGCGGAATCGCCGTGCGTCGTCACCGCTAAAGCGTGCCCGACCGACGCAAGGGAAAACAACCGGTCGGTAGCAACCGTGACTTGCGTCGGGTCGACTCAACCTCGACTTGACGATTTCCCGGGGCGTGGCACTATTGAGTCAAGTTCACTCAACTTGTGGTGGGGTCGCTGCGGGCGACGCCCGCCGAGCGGCTCAGGGGCGACGCCCGTGGGCGGCTCACAACGTCACGAAGCGAGGAAGCGAAGATGGCACGTGCGGTCGGTATCGACCTCGGCACGACGAACTCCTGCGTCAGCGTCCTGGAGGGCGGTGAGCCCACCGTCATCGCCAACGCTGAGGGCTCGCGGACGACCCCGTCGATCGTCGCGTTCGCCCGCAACGGCGAGGTGCTCGTCGGTGAGGTCGCCAAGCGCCAGGCGGTGACCAACCCGGACCGGACGATCCGCTCGGTCAAGCGGGAGATCGGCACCAACTGGTCCGTCGACATCGACGGCAAGAAGTACACCCCGCAGGAGATCTCGGCCCGCACGCTGATGAAGCTCAAGCGGGACGCCGAGGCGTACCTGGGCGAGCAGATCACCGACGCCGTGATCACCGTCCCGGCCTACTTCAACGACGGTCAGCGCCAGGCCACCAAGGAGGCCGGTGAGATCGCCGGCTTCAACGTGCTGCGGATCGTGAACGAGCCCACCGCGGCCGCCCTGGCGTACGGGCTGGACAAGGGCTCCAAGGAGCAGACCGTCCTGGTCTTCGACCTCGGTGGCGGCACCTTCGACGTGTCGCTGCTGGAGCTGGCCGAGGGCGTCATCGAGGTCAAGTCGACCAGCGGTGACAACAACCTCGGCGGCGACGACTGGGACCAGCGGATCATCGACCACCTGGTCAAGACCTTCCGTGGCGAGCACGGCATCGACCTGGGCCAGGACAAGATGGCCCTGCAGCGGCTCCGCGAGGCGGCCGAGAAGGCCAAGATCGAGCTGTCCGCCGCCACCACCACCAACATCAACCTGCCGTACATCACCGCCGGCGCGGCGGGCCCGCTGCACCTGGACGTGACGCTCAGCCGCGCCGAGTTCCAGCGGATGACGCAGGACCTGCTGGACCGCTGCAAGGGCCCGTTCGAGCAGGCCGTGAAGGACGCCGGGATCAAGATCTCCGACGTCGACCACGTCATCCTCGTCGGCGGCTCGACCCGGATGCCGGCCGTGACCGACCTGGTCAAGCAGCTCACCGGCAAGGAGCCCAACAAGGGCGTCAACCCGGACGAGGTCGTCGCCGTCGGCGCCGCCCTCCAGGCCGGCGTGCTCAAGGGCGAGGTCAAGGACGTCCTGCTGCTCGACGTGACCCCGCTGAGCCTGGGCATCGAGACCAAGGGCGGCATCTTCACCAAGCTGATCGAGCGCAACACCACCATCCCGACCAAGCGCTCCGAGGTCTTCACCACGGCGGACGACAACCAGCCGTCGGTGCTGATCCAGGTCTTCCAGGGCGAGCGCGAGATCGCGGCCTACAACAAGAAGCTCGGCACCTTCGAGCTGACCGGCCTCCCGCCGGCGCCGCGCGGCGTGCCGCAGATCGAGGTCACCTTCGACATCGACGCCAACGGCATCGTCAACGTCCACGCGAAGGACCTCGGCACCGGCAAGGAGCAGAAGATGACGATCACCGGCGGCTCCTCGCTGCCGAAGGACGACATCGAGCGCATGCGCCGCGACGCCGAGGAGCACGCCGAGGACGACAAGCGTCGTCGCGACGAGGCCGAGACCCGCAACCTGGCCGAGGCGCTCCAGTGGCAGACCGAGAAGTTCCTGGCCGAGAGCGGCGACAAGCTGCCGGCGGAGTCCCGTGACCAGATCAACGAGGCGCTCGGCGAGCTGCGCGGCGCGCTCGGCGGTCAGGACATCGAGAAGATCAAGTCGGCGCACGAGCGGCTGGCACAGGTCTCCCAGCAGGCCGGTTCCCTGCTCTACAACCAGCCGGGTGAGCAGCCGGGCGAGGCCGGTCCGGGTGCCACGGGCGCCGGGGCGACCGGCGGCGCGCAGGCCGGCGGGCCGGCCGGTGGCGCGGACGACGTGGTCGACGCGGAGATCGTGGACGAGGACAAGAAGTGACGATCCGTCCCGGACACGGAACCACGGCAGAGGGATGAGGTAGCCCAATGACGGAGAAGCCACGAGCCGCCGACCCGGGTGCGACCGGGTCGACGCCGGGTGGCTCCGCGCCCGCCGAGCAGGCCGGCGACGGGCCGCGGGTCGTCATCCGCAACAACCGCAAGATCAGCGAGTCCAGCGAGCCGGCCGCCGCCGACGCCGGGTCGGATGCCCCGGCCGAAGGGCTGGTCGAGGAGGCCGAGGTCGTCGTCGACGAGATCGAGGTCGAGGCGGCCGAGGTGACCGGCCCGCCGGTGGTGGACGCCCCGGCGCAGCCGGTCGACGGCGGCGGGACCGCGCTCGGCGCCGAACTCGAGGCGCTGCGTACGGAGCTCGACGAGCGGACCCGGGACCTGCAGCGGGTGACGGCGGAGTACGCCAACTACCGCAAGCGGGTGGACCGGGACAAGGGTCTGGTCACCGAGCAGGCGACCGGCGCGGTGCTCGCCGCGCTGCTGCCGATCCTCGACGACCTGGACCGGGCCCGCGAGCACGGCGACCTGGTCGGGCCGTTCGGCACGGTTGCCGAGCAGCTCACCACGGCGCTCGGCAAGTTCGGGCTGACGGCCTTCGGCGAGCAGGGCGACCCGTTCGACCCGACCCGGCACGAGGCGGTGGCGCACCAGACCTCGGCCGACGTCACCGAGCCGACCTGCGTGCAGGTGATGCGCCGGGGCTACCAGGTCGGTGAGCGGCTGCTGCGACCGGCGATGGTCGCGGTCGCCGACCCGGAGTAGTGCGCGACGACGACCGGGCCGTCCCGTCCACCCGCACCGGGTGGGCGGGACGGTCGGTCCCCAGGTAGGGAGGGGGTGGACCGGTGAGTTCCAAGGACTGGATCGAGAAGGACTTCTACGCCGTGCTGGGCGTGGACAAGGCCGCCTCCGCCGACGACATCAAGAAGGCATACCGGAAGCTGGCGCGGGATTCGCACCCGGACCACAACCCCGGTGATCCGAAGGCCGAGGAGCGCTTCAAGGCCGCCTCGGAGGCGTACGCGGTGCTCGGCGACGACGCCAAGCGCCGCGAGTACGACGAGCTGCGTTCGCTGTTCGGTTCGGGCGCGTTCCGGCGCAACGCGCGCGGCGGCCAGCCCGGCGGCATGCCGTTCGACGTCTCCGACCTGTTCGCGGGCGCGGCCGGCGGGGGTGGCGACCGCCGCTTCGGCGGGGCCGGCTTCCAGGACCTGTTCAGTTCGATCTTCTCCGGCGGTGGCGGCGCCGGCGGCGGGGCGGCGCCCCGTGGCCCGGCGCGGGGCCGGGACGTCGAGGCCGAGGTGGCCCTCGACTTCGGCGACGCCGTACGCGGGGTGACCCTGCCGTTGACGCTGCGCGCCCCGGGGGTCTGCGACACCTGCCACGGCGACGGGGCCAAGCCCGGCACCCAGCCGCGCACCTGCCCGGTGTGCCACGGCGCCGGGATGACCACCCGCAACCAGGGGTCGTTCAGTTTCTCCGAGCCGTGCCGCAACTGCCAGGGCGTGGGCACGGTCGTGGAGGAGAAGTGCCCGGAGTGCCAGGGCACCGGCGGCGTCACCAAGACCCGCACGCTGAACGTGCGCTTCCCCGCCGGGGTGGCCGACGGCCAGAAGATCCGGCTCGCGGGGCGGGGCGAGCCCGGCGCGCGGGGCGGTCCGGCCGGCGACCTCTTCGTGCACGTCAAGGTGCGGCCGGACGAGCTGTTCGGGCGTACCGGCGACGACCTCACGCTGACCGTGCCGATCACGTTCGCGGAGGCGGTGCTCGGCACGGACCTGCGGGTGCCCACCCTCGACGGCGCGGTGACCCTGCGGGTGCCGCCGGGCACGCCGAGCGGCCGGATCCTGCGGGCCCGCGGCAAGGGGGTGGTCCGCCGCGACGGTCGGGCGGGTGACCTGCTGGTGACGCTCGACGTGGTGGTGCCCGCGCGGGTGTCCGACGAGGCGCGCGCGGCGCTGGAGACCTTCGCCGCGCAGACCCCGCCGGCCGCCCGGGAACATCTCGACGCGCGGGTGCGTCGGTTCAGTTGACCCGGTGTTCAGTCGGCTCGGTGGAGTGCACGCGGAGGTGAGCGGGATGTCGGACGAGTTCGTCGGTTCGGGTGACCCTGCCTACGAGGCCAAGGTGCTGATGATCTCGGTGGCGGCGCGGATGGCGGGGATGCACCCGCAGACGCTGCGCCAGTACGACCGGCTGGGCCTGGTCCAGCCGGGGCGGGCGGCCGGCGGCGGGCGCCGCTACAGCGTCCGGGACGTGGTGCTGCTGCGCGAGGTCCAGCGGCTCAGCCAGGACGACGGCATCAACCTGGCGGGGGTCAAGCGGATCATCGGCCTGGAGCGGCTGCTGGAGCAGGCGCAGCAGCGGGTGGCCCGGCTGGAGGCGGAGCTGGACGCCGCGTACCGCCGGATCGCCGAGCTGGAGTCGCTGGCCCGCTTCCCGGGCAGTGACCTGGTGCCGACCAACCGCACCTCCACCGCGCTGGTGGTCTGGCGCCCGCGGCGAACCCCCGACCGCTGACCACACCACACCGCGCCCGGCCGCCCCTCCCCCGGCCGGGCGCGGTCGCCTTTCGCCGCTTTCTTCGGCGGGGCAGGTGCCGGATCAGCTAACCTACGAATCAGGCTCAACCGCCTCAATCCGGAACTCCGATGGCAGGGGGAGCCATGGCGGAATCGGTGAAGAAGGTTGCGCAGCAGACGGAGGACCGGCTCGACAAGGTGGCGAAGAACGTCCGGGAGAGGTTCGACCGGGTCACCGAGGGCCGCTTCACCGACAAGATCAAGAACGGCGCGTTCGCCGACCAGGTCGACCACGGCGTCGACCAGGGGCGCGACGAGGCGAGACACCGGAAGCAGGGTGGATCGGCACGCTGACGATCCGCCGACGTGCGGGCCGGGACCCACGGGGGGTCCCGGCCCGTTCGCCGTGGAGGCAGCCATTCCCGTGGCACGCCCGACTTCCGCGACCGCAAGTCGGCGGCGACGCCGCCGGTCGTCGCGTTCGTGTTCGGCACGACGCTCCGGCGACCGCGCGGCGGAGCGAACCGGTGGGCCCCGCGGTTTCCTCAGGCGATGCGGCGGTTCTCCCGGACCAGGCCGCCCTCGCACCAGTCCCGGTAGACGAAGAGTTCCGGCCGGGCCAGCAGCACCCGGCTGTTGTACGCCCAGGTGCGCATCAGGTCGTCACCGGTGCGCTCGGCCTGCTCGACCAGCTTGCGGAAGCGCCGCTTCGGATGGGCGCGGAAGTTCGTCCGGATGCCGTCGGCGGCGTAGATGTAGAGGCAGTGCAGCGCGAACCGGCGTGCCGGGCAGGCCTGGTCCATCGCCAGGTCGAAGAGCACCGCCACCAGCCGGTCGCCGGAGACCAGCAGGTCCCAGTCCGGCGGCATCGAGGTCAACGGCACCGAGTCCGGCTGGTAGGCCCACGCCCGCAGCTCGGCGGGGGTCGGGTCGACGGGGTTGGCAAAGCCGTGGAACGTCGACTCCTGCACGCTCACCGGCCAACCTTCCGCTCTCGTCCGCGGGGACACCGGCCACCCACGGGCCCTGGCTGCTGGGGCGAAACGGTAACCCGGTCGCGCTACCGGCGGTAGACCCCGCAGGGAGCAATTCGACAACCGTTGGCCGAGGGCCGGGCCGACCGTACGGTCGACCCGGCCCCCGGACGGCCACGTCGGTCAGTCCCGTACCGGCACCGGCCGGGCCCGCTGGGCCGCGGCGCGTTGCCGCAGCCAGCGCTTGAACCACGCGAAGTCGGGCAGCCGCGCCAGCATCGGCCCGGTCACGACCGTGATCAGCACGTACGCCGTGGCGAGCGCCGCCAGCCTCGGCTCGACGCTGCCGGCGGCCACGGCGAGCCCGGCGATGACGATGGAGAACTCGCCTCGGGGCACCAGAGCCAGGCCCGCCCGCCAGCGACCGGGCTCGGCGATGCCGACCCGGCGGGCCGCCAGGTAACCGGTGAGCGTCTTCGTCGCCATGGTGACGACGGCCAGCGCGAGCGCGGGCAGCAGCACCGGCGGGATGTCCCGCGGGTCGGTGACCAGGCCGAAGAAGACGAAGAAGACCGCCGCGAAGAGGTCCCGCAGCGGGCTGAGCAGCTCGGTCGCGTGGTGCGCCACCGGCCCGGACAGCGCGATGCCGACCAGGAACGCGCCGACCGCCGCCGACACCTGGAGCTTCGCCGCGATGCCCGCCACCAGCAGGGTCATCCCGAGCACGCCGAGCAGCAGCGCCTCCGGGTCCTTGGCCGACATGGCCGTGGAGATGAGGTTGCCGTACCGGATGGCGACCACCAGCACCAGCAGCACGGTGCCCACCGCGACGCCGAGCGCGATGCCGCCGCCCAGCAGGCCGCTGCCGGCGAGTACCGCCGTCGCCAGGGGCAGGTAGAACGCCATGGCCAGATCCTCGATCACCAGGACCGACAGGATCACCGGCGTCTCCCGGTTACCGAGACGGCCCAGGTCGGCGAGGACCTTGGCGATCACGCCGGACGAGGAGACCCAGGTGATGCCGCCGAGCACCAGGGCGGCGACCCAGTCCCAGCCGAGCAGCAGCGCGAACGCCGCCCCGGGCAGCGCGTTGAGCAGCCCGTC
The DNA here is from genome assembly GCF_051386395.1 of Micromonospora sp. URMC 106. Taxonomy (NCBI): domain Bacteria; kingdom Bacillati; phylum Actinomycetota; class Actinomycetes; order Micromonosporales; family Micromonosporaceae; genus Micromonospora; species Micromonospora sp. URMC 106. The sequence goes on along the minus strand of NZ_JBPQTP010000056.1, from coordinate 20,106 downwards.
GATCAGGCCGGCCGGGGCCGCGGCGCGAAGGTTGCCGACCAGTTCGTTGGCCGAGTACTCGAGGCCGAGCATCACCAGCAGCAGGATCACGCCGATCTCGGCGCCGACCGCGAAGAACTCCTCGCTGGCGGCCAGGGGCAGCAGGCCGCCGTGCCCGAACGCGAGCCCGGCGAGCAGGTAGAGGGGGATGGGCGAGAGGCCGATCCGGCGGCTCAGCCGGCCGAGGAGGCCGAGCAGGAAGAGCAGCGCGCCGACCTCGACGAGCAGTGTTGTCGTTTCGTGCATCCGCGCCTCAGCCGTCCGGGTCACTGTCGGCGAGGATGGCGGTCACCCCGTCGAGGCCCTGACGGGTCCCGACCACGACCACCACGTCACCAGCGGCGAAGCGGAAGGAGGGCTCCGGCGAGACGATCACCTCGCCGTGGCGCAGCACCGCCACGATCGAGGCGCCCGTGCGGGAACGTGCCTGCGTGTCCCCGAGCTTCCGGTTGACGTACTTCGAGCCCGCCGGGATGGCGATCTGCTCGGTGAGCAGGCCGGCGGCCTGCTCCCGCAGCCCGGAGAGCTGACCGAGCATCAGCGACGCGCCGAGGATGTCGGCGAGCGCCTCCGCCTCGTCGTCCGTCAGCGGTATGTCGTGCTGACACGAGTCGGGATCGTCCGGGTCGTACAGGACGAGGTCACGGCGGCCATTGCGGTGGGAGACCACACCGAGGCGGCGACCGGACTCCGTCAACAGATCGTGACGGACCCCGATGCCCGGCAGGGCGGTCTGTTCGACACGTACGCGCACACGGGCCAGGCTACTCCTCGCCGGCACGCGCAGATCTTGACAGCGCGAGCCGTCGCAGGTCGACTCCGCTGCGTGGTCGGTCAGCGCTGCTCCGCCAGGAGACGCCCTCCGGCGTCGGCTCGTCGGGCGGGGTGGGGTCAGCTCAGGCTGAGGAAGAACTGCCGGATGTCGCCCACCAGGAGGTCCGTCGCCTCGTGGGCGGCGTAGTGCCCGGCGGCGTCGCGGGGGCCGCCGGCCGGCAGGCCCGGGTCGTACGAGTTCCAGCTGACGATGTTGCCGTGGTCCCGCTCGGCGAAGCGTCGGATCGACTGGAAGTCGCCCGCGAACATGGCCAGCCCCGTCGGGACGGTGGTGGGCTCGCTCGGCTGCCGGGGGGCGCGGGCGTCCTCGTAGTAGAACCGGGGGGCGGAGCCGGCCGTGCCGGTCAGCCAGTAGATCGCGACGTTGGCCAGGACGAAGTCGAAGTCCAGGCTCTCCCCGAAGAGCTGGGCGTTCCAGGCGAGCAGGCCGACCGGGGAGTCGCTCAGCGCGTACGCCAGGGTCTGCGGCTGCTGGCTGTGCAGGATGTTGAACGAGAACATGTTGTCGTAGAACCACTGGAGGTGCTTGAGCGCCGCCTGGTCGTCCTCGGAGAGGCCGGCGAACTCGGCCGGGTCCCCGGTGGGCATCGAGAAGAGCTGGGTGACGTGCACGCCGACCACACGTTCCGGGGCGAGCCGGCCCACCTCCGGCGAGATCATCGAGCCGGCGTCGTTGCCGACCGCGCCGTACCGCTCGTAGCCGAGGCGGTCCATCAGCTCCACCCAGGCGCGGGCGGTACGGTGGCAGCCCCAGCCGGTGCCGCGCGTCGGCCCGGAGAAACCGAAGCCGGGCAGTGACGGCACGACCAGGTGGAACGCCGGCGCCGCCGGGTCCTCCGGCTCGGTGAGCGGGGCGATCAGGTCGAGGAACTCGACGACCGTCCCGGGCCAGCCGTGGGTGAGGAGCAGCGGGACGGCGTCCGCCCGGGACGAGCGGACGTGCAGGAAGTGGATCTGCTCGCCGTCGATCTCGGTGACGAACTGCGGGTGGCTGTTGAGCCGCGCCTCCACCGCCCGCCAGTCGAACCCGTCGAGCCAGTAGGCGGCCAGCGCCCGAACCCGCTCGCTGGTCACGCCGTACGACGCGTCCATCCCGGCCGGGTCGGCCGGCCACAGCGTCCGGCGCAGCCGGTCCGCCAGGTCGTCGAGCTTGGCCTGCGGGATCTCGACGCGGAACGGGCGGATGGCGTGGTCCGTCATGGTGACTCCTTCAGAACGGAATGTTTCGTTCCCCATGACCGTAGCAGAGCGGAACGATCCGTTCCACTGCTATCCTCGGTCCATGACGAACCCGACCGGAAGTCCGGCTCTCGCGGGCCGCCGCGCCCAGGCCGCCCGCAACGACGCCGTCATCCTCGACGCCGCCCGCGCCGTCTTCCTCGACGATGCGAAGGCGCCGATCGCCGCCGTCGCCGAGCGCGCCGGCGTCGGCATCAGCGCCCTCTACCGGCGGTACGCCGGCAAGGAGGACCTGCTGCGGCGGCTGTGTCACGACGGGCTGCGCCGGTACGTCGCCGAGGCCGAGGCGGCCCTCGCCGAGCCGGACGCCTGGTCGGCCTTCGCCAACTTCCTGGCGCGGCTCGTGGACGCCGACGTGCACTCGCTGACCGTGCGCCTCGCCGGCACCTTCACGCCGACCGAGGAGATGGGCCGCGACGCCGTGCGCGCCGGCGAGTTGACCGAGGCGCTGGTCCGGCGGGCCCACGCCGACGGGCGGCTCCGCCCCGACGTGGGGGTCCACGACATCCCGCTCCTGCTCGAGGGGTGCGCGGCGATCCGCGTGCCGGATCCGGAGCGGACCGGGCAGTTGCGCCGGCGGCAGCTCGCGTTGCTGCTGGCGGGGCTGGTCGCGACCGCGCCCCCGCTCCCCGGCCCGCCGCCCGTGGCGGGCGAGTTCGGCCGCTGGTCGCGTCGGGAGTGATCCAGCTCACACGGTCAAGGTTGAGCGGAATAGGCTCAACTCTGGTTGTGTCCTTCCCAGTGGACACGCCGATCCGGGGGAGCCCATGAACACGGAACGACTCACCACCAAGAGCCGCGAGACCATCACCGGTGCCGTCGCGATGGCGAACCAGCGCGGTCACGCCACCGTGGAGCCCTGGCACCTGCTGCTGGCGCTGCTGGACACCGAGGGCTCGACCGCCGCCGGCCTGCTGCGCGCCGTCGGGGCCGACCCCGCCGAGCTGCGCCGGGTCGCCCAGCGTTCGGTCGACGCCCTGCCCGCCGCGCGCGGCTCCAGCATCGCCGAGCCGACCCTGGCCCGCGAGTTCGTCAACGCCATCGGAGCCGCCGAGCAGATCGCGCGTCCGCTCGGCGACGAATACACCTCCACCGAGCACCTGCTCGCCGGCCTGGCGCGGGTGGGTGGCGCGGTGTCGGGCGCGTTGAAGTCGGCCGGCGCCACCGAGGAGAACCTCGTCGCCGCCTTCCCGACCGTGCGCGGCGGGGACCGGCGGGTCACCACCGCCGACCCGGAGCAGACCTACCAGGCCCTGGCCAAGTACGGCGTGGACCTGACCGCCAGCGCCCGCGACGGCAAGATCGATCCGGTCATCGGCCGGGACTCGGAGATCCGCCGGGTGATCCAGGTGCTGTCGCGGCGTACCAAGAACAACCCGGTGCTGATCGGCGAGCCGGGCGTCGGCAAGACCGCGATCGTGGAGGGCCTGGCCCAGCGGATCGTGGCCGGCGACGTGCCGGAGTCGCTGCGGGACAAGAAGCTCGTCTCCCTCGACCTGGGGGCGATGGTCGCCGGCGCGTCGTACCGGGGCCAGTTCGAGGAGCGGCTGAAGTCTGTCCTGGAGGAGATCAAGAACTCCGACGGCCAGGTCATCACCTTCCTCGACGAGCTGCACACCGTCGTCGGCGCCGGCAAGGGCGAGGGCTCGATGGACGCCGGCAACATGCTCAAGCCGATGCTGGCCCGCGGCGAGCTGCGGATGGTCGGCGCGACCACCCTGGACGAGTACCGCGAGCACATCGAGAAGGACCCGGCGCTGGAGCGCCGATTCCAGCCGGTGCTGGTCGGCGAGCCGACCATCGAGGACACCATCGGCATCCTGCGCGGCCTCAAGGAGCGCTACGAGGTGCACCACGGCGTACGCATCACCGACGCCGCCCTGGTCGCCGCCGCCGCCCTCTCCGACCGCTACATCACCGACCGGTTCCTGCCGGACAAGGCGATCGACCTTGTCGACGAGTCCGCGTCCCGGCTCCGCATGGAGATCGACTCCCGGCCGGTCGAGGTGGACGAGATCGAGCGGGCGGTGCGCCGGCTGGAGATCGAGGAGATGGCGCTGGCCAAGGAGCCCGACGCCGCCTCCGCCGAGCGGCTGGAGCGGCTGCGCAAGGAGCTGGCCGACAAGCGCGAGCAGCTCACCGCGCTCTCCGACCGCTGGAAGCTGGAGAAGGACCACATCACCAAGCTCTCCACCGCGAAGGAGGAGCTGGAGCGGCTGGGCGGCGAGGCCGAGCGGGCCGAGCGCGACGGCGAGCTGGAGCGCGCCGCCGAGCTGCGCTACGGCCGGATCCCCGCCCTCAAGGCCGAGCTGAAGCAGGCCGAGGAGGAGCTGGCCCGGCTCCAGGCCGACGGCGCGATGCTCAAGGAGGAGGTCGGCGCGGACGACATCGCCGCCGTGGTCGCCTCCTGGACCGGCATCCCCGCCGGCCGGCTGCTCGAAGGCGAGACCGCCAAGCTGCTGCGGATGGAGGAGTCGCTGGGCGCCCGCGTGGTCGGCCAGGCCGAGGCCGTCGGCTCGGTCTCCGACGCGGTCCGCCGCGCCCGGGCGGGCGTCGCCGACCCGGACCGCCCGACCGGCAGCTTCCTCTTCCTCGGCCCGACGGGCGTCGGCAAGACCGAGCTGGCCAAGGCGCTCGCCGAGTTCCTGTTCGACGACGAACGGGCCATGGTCCGCATCGACATGAGCGAGTACGGCGAGAAGCACTCCGTCGCCCGCCTGGTCGGCGCCCCGCCCGGTTACGTCGGCTACGAGGAGGGCGGCCAGCTCACCGAGGCGGTGCGCCGCCGGCCGTACTCGGTGATCCTGCTGGACGAGGTCGAGAAGGCCCACCCGGACGTCTTCGACATCCTGCTCCAGGTGCTCGACGACGGTCGGCTCACCGACGGGCAGGGCCGCACGGTGGACTTCCGCAACGCCATCCTGATCCTCACCTCCAACCTCGGGTCTTCGGTGATCGGCGACCTGACGCTGGCCGAGGAGCAGCGCCGGGAGGGCGTCCTCGCGGTGGTCCGGTCGCACTTCAAGCCGGAGTTCCTCAACCGCCTCGACGACATCGTGGTCTTCGCCGCGCTGCGCGGTGACGACCTGCGGGCGATCGTCGACATCCAGCTCGACCGGATGCGAACCCGCCTTGCGGACCGCCGGTTGGCGCTGGAGATCAGCGACGCCGCCCGTGTGTGGCTCGCCGAGCACGGCTACGACCCGATCTACGGGGCCCGGCCGCTGCGCCGCCTGGTCCAGACGGCGATCGGCGACCAGCTCGCCAAGGCCCTCCTGTCCGGACAGGTCCGCGACGGCGACACGGTCCGGGTCGACCTCGCCGACACCAAGGACGCCCTCTCGGTCTCGACGGCCTGACCGCGTCGCGGCTCGACCGGGCCTGCCGTCCGCCCGGGTCGATCAGGAGGTTGGCGTCCCGGCGCCGCCCGCCGAGGACGCGAACCTCTTGATCGACAGGGTGGGCAGAGGCTCGGCGGGGAAGGAACGAGGGCATGTTCGGCATCGGGAAGAAGAAGGACCGGGAGCTGTCGGCGGCGGTCGAGGAACTCGCGCGCGCCGACACGGTGGCGTTCGGCGGGGTCGGTATCGCCGGCACGCTGCTGCCGGTGACCGAGGCGTACCGGCGGGTCGAGGCGGCGCTCGCCGACGACCCCGAGGGCGTACGCGAGCAACTCGACCGGCTGCTCGCCGAGGGCACCCCGGCGGGCCGTGTCTACGCCGCCACGCTGCTGGAACGCGTCGACCCGACCGCCGGGCGGGCGGCCTGGACGGCGCTGCGCGGCGACCCGGCCGAGTTCGGCACGTTCACCGGCTGCGTCATGGGCCGCGCCACCCTGGGCGGGTACGCGTCGGAGCGACTCGCCGGAGCATGATCCGTTCGCCGGCCGGCCCCGCCCGAACGGCCCTGCCGGCCATCGACGGCGGTCCGTAGCTTCCGTCCCATGACGCCGCCCGCCGACGCGCCCGTACGCCCACCCCGACCCGTCACCGTCACCATCGCCTTCTGGTTGCAGCTCGCGACCGTGCTGGTCCTGCTGGGGCTGGTGGCGCTGGTGGTCACCCAGGCGGTCCAGTGGGACGGCCACATCGACCGGGCCGTGCGGGCGGTGCCGGACGCCGACCCCGACGAGGTGCGCGGCGAGCGGTGGAGCAACGTCACCATGGCGGTGGTGCTCGGGCTGCCCACCCTGCTGCTCGCGCTCTGGCTGGCCGCCACCGCGCGGCCGGTGCGTCGCGGCGGCAACGTCGCCCGGATCCTGGTCTTCGTGTCCGGCGGCGTCCAACTGGTCGTCTGCTGCGGCCAGAGCTTCGTCGGAGCGTTCGTGTTCCCGCTGCTCTTCGCCATCGGCTTCGACGACGGCCCGTACGTGGAGGAGGGGTACCCCGAGGAGGGGCCGGCCGGACCGGAGGCCGAGATCTGGGCGGAGTCGAAGTTCTTCGAGGAACTCTATTCCCGGTCCGACCCCTTCGACGCGGTGCTGTTCCCGCTGGCCGGGCTCGGGGTGCTGACCGTGCTGGTGCTCACCCTCGCGGTGGTGCTGCTGCTGGCGCTGCCGCCTGCCCACCGGTGGTTCGTGCCCAGGGCCGCGCCCGCCGCGCCGATGCCGCCGGCCGGGTACCCCGTGGTCCCGGTCGCCTACGCCCCGCCCGTTCCCCACGGTTACCAGGTCGTTCCGCCCGGCTACCTGATCTGCCCCGATCCGGCGGCGCACCGGGCCCCGGGCGACGCCGCGCCGGGCCCGACCGAGGGCTGAGCGCCGCTCGGCGAGCGGGCACGCGCCGTAGTCGGACCATCACCCGTTCGACACAGGTTTCCCCAGGTGCGCGGGGTTGTTACCGTCTCCGCCGACGTACCTGGGGAGGTGGTCGGTGGACGGGTCGGTGGCGTACCTGCTGACGGCGGCGGGCTGTCTGGTCGGGGTGGCCGGGGTGGTGGTCGCGGTGGTGGCCCTGCGCCGGGCCCGGTCCCGGCCGCAGCGCCCCACGAGCCCGGGCGACCCGCTGCGGGACCGGGACGCCGACGCGCTGCGCGGCGACCCCCGCCGCCTGAAGCCCGGCGACATCGTCGAGATCCGCGGGACGTCGTACGCGGTGCGGGGCTCGATCCGTCTGGTCGAGGGCGGCTGGAGCTGGGCCGAGCACCTGCTCGACGACGCCGCGGGCGTGCGCCGCTGGCTCTCCGTGGAGGAGGACCCGGAGTTGGAGCTGGTGCTCTGGGCCGCCGAGCCGGGCGCCACGGTCACCCCGGGCGCCCCGACGATCGACTTCGCCGGCCGCCGCTACAACTGGGACGAGTCCGGCCAGGCCCGCTACACCGCGACCGGCACCACCGGCCTCGACCCGAACGGCACCATGCGGTACCACGACTACCAGGCGCCCGGCGGGGCCCGGCTCTCCTTCGAGGCGTACGGCGAGGCGGGCTGGGAGGTGGCGTTGGGCGAGGTGCTGCACCGCGCCGACGTGATGATCTACCCGCAGGCCGAGGCGGACTGATGCTGGTCACCCTCGACGCCCCGTACGTCGACACCAGCGCCGCCGACCTCAGCCTGGCCCTGGGCGACGACGAGCTGCCCGCGCTGCACGTGCTCGATCTGGACCTGCCCGGCGGCGTCCGGCTGCGGCTGCGCCTGCTCGGCGCCTCCCACCAGGTGGTCCTGCGCGCTCCCGGCGCCACGCTGACCGAGACGGTCGCCTGCCTGCCCGGCCGCCCGCCCGAGCTGCCCGAGGCGGTGCGGGACGAGACGAACGGCTACCGCTTCACCGCGACCGTCCTGCGGCCCTCCGGCACCGGGCTGAGCGACCGGGTCGCGGCGCTGCGCGCCGAGCTGGCCGACGACCCGTACGCGTTGGTGGGGGTCTTCCCCGGCGACGTCGACGCGGTCACTGCGCTGTCGGTGCGCCCCGACCCGCCGGACGGCGCCCTCGGCTGGCGCACCTGGCACGCGTATCCCCAGACCAACGAGCTGGTCCTGACCGAGACGGTGGTGGCACTGCGATGACGTACCGACGCTGGTTCGTGGTGGGGGTGGCGATCGCCGTCATCGGCGCGCTGGTCGCCGCCTTCGCCATCTTCTACGGCAACTTCTCGCCGCGCGGCTTCGTGGAGGACAGGTACACCCGGGCGGCGAGCCAGGACATCGGCAGGGACGCGATCGCCTACACCTCGTCCCGGACGCCGAGCCAGGTGGCGAAGGAGGTCACCGACGCGTGGACGCCGGCCGACCAGTACGTCGACGGCAGCGGCGTCTACCTGCGCTACGACGACGACTCGGTGGTGATCCTGCCGATCGCCGCCGGCTCGGTGATCCTCCTGGAGCGCCTCGGCACGGCCTACCCGCGCTACCACTCCACCGTGGGGAACCACTGGGGCTGGGGCCGGGGCAGCACCGTGCGCGGCGGCGGCCCGGGCTCCGGCAAGTAGCACCCCCTCACCCGACGAAACCCCTGGAGTCCCCTTGCAGACGCTGGTCACCGATCTGCTGGTCACGCTCGCCTACGGCGTGGTCGGTGTCGTCCTGATGGCCGTCGGCTACGCCCTCGTCGACGTGGCCACCCCCGGCAAGCTCCACGAGCTGATCTGGGTCGAGCGCAACCGCAACGCCGCCCTGCTGCTCGCCTCCAACCTGGCCGGCGTCGGCATCATCGTGGTGGCCGCCATCGCCGCCAGCGCCGACGACTTCGTGCTCGGCATCGTCGGCGCGGCGGCGTACGGCGTCCTCGGCCTGGTCATCATGGCGGCGGCGTTCCTGCTGCTGGACGTGGCCACGCCGGGCAGACTCGGGGAGATCCTGGTCGACCCGCAGCCGCACCCGGCGGTCTGGGTCTCCGCGGTCGTCCACCTGGCCACCGGCGCGATCATCGCCGCCGCGATCAGCTGATGTCCGACGCGAAGCAACCCGCCACGCCGGCCGGGAAGAAGTCGTCGACGGGGGTCTGGGTCTTCTGGCTGGTCACCAGCCTGGTCGTCCTCGGTTGCGTGGTGGCCGGGCTGGTCAACAGTGACTCGGGAGACGACGACGTGCCGGCGCCGACCGCGCAGGAGCGCGGCGACACCGTGCCGATCCTCCAGCGCTCCGCCGACAGCCAGGGCATCTGCTACGGCTGGGTGCTCCAGGACTACTTCAGCTACAGCGACCCCCTGAGCGTCGGTTCGAACCTCGGCGACGGGATCGCGGTCGAGGAGAACCCGGCCTGCCCCCGTTGGGTGCAGGTGGACGCCAGGGTCGCCTACACCTCGGAGAGCAGCGAGAGCGAGGACTTCGCGCGGATCGACGTGACGGGGTCCGCCGACATCACCACCAGTCAGCTGCTGCGCATCGAGCAGGGGCTGGAGCGGTTCGGGCTGACCGAGAAGGTCTTCATCGACGATCCGGGTTGGGCGGTCACCCGGGCCGCCGTGACCCTGCCGCTGCTCGCCACCGAGGCGGGACTGGTGGAGCCGGCCGCCACCCCGACCGTCGACGCGGCGGCCACCCCGGCGCCGCTGCCCGGCACCAGCAGCGACCTGTGGCGGGACCGCTGGGGCTACTTCCTCGCCGCGTTCGGCCTGCTGCTGCTCACCGCCCTGCTGGTCGCCGTCGGCCTGTGGCAGCGCCGCCGCCAGCTCCGCAGGGAGGCCGAGAAGCGCGGGGCCCGCGCGCAGCGGCGCGCGGCCGCCCGGCAGGCCGGCAAGCCCGACGCACGTACGCCGGAGAGCCGGTGACCGTCGAGGCGCCGGCGTCCGCGCGGTGGCGGCTGTCCCGCGCGGCGGTGCTCGTCGCGGTCTTCGTCTGCGCCGCCTGCGGCCTGGTCTACGAGCTGGCCCTCGTCGCCCTGGGCAGCTACCTGATCGGGGACACGGTCGGCCAGGCGTCGATCGTGCTGGGCGTGATGGTGTTCGCGATGGGCGTCGGCGCGCTCGCCGCCAAGCCGCTGCAACCGCGCGCCGCCGCCGCGTTCGCCGCGATCGAGCTGGCCCTGGCCCTGCTCGGCGGTCTCTCCGTCCTGGGCCTCTACGCCGCCTTCGCCTGGCTGGACCTCTACGGCCCGGCGCTGGTCGCCACGGCCTTCGTCCTCGGCCTGCTGATCGGCGCGGAGATCCCGCTGCTGATGGTGCTGCTGCAACGCATCCGGGAGCAGGCCGCCGGCAGCGCGGTGGCCGACCTGTTCGCCGCCGACTACGTCGGCGCGCTGCTCGGCGGGCTGGCCTTCCCGTTCCTGCTGCTGCCGGTCTTCGGCCAGCTCAAGGGCGCGCTGGTGGTCGGCGCGGTGAACGCCGTGGCCGGGCTCGCGCTGGTCTGCACGGTCTTCCGGCGGGAGCTGAGCCGCCGGGCGCGTGTCGCGCTCGGCGCCGGCACCGCCGTGGTCGCCCTCAGCCTCGGGTACGCGTGGGTGACCGCGCACGACTTCGAGCTGACCGCCCGCCAGCAGCTCTACCGGGACCCGGTGGTGCACGCCGAGCGCAGCCGCTACCAGGAGATCGTGCTCACCCGCTCGGTCGCCGAGACCGGGCGCGCCGGCACCGACCTGCGGCTCTTCCTCAACGGCGACCTCCAGTTCAGCTCCGTCGACGAGTACCGCTACCACGAGGCGCTGGTGCATCCGGTGCTGAACGGTCCGCGCGGCGAGGTGCTGGTGCTCGGCGCCGGGGACGGCCTCGCCGTACGCGAGCTGCTGCGCTACCCCGACGTCCGGCGGGTCACGGTGGTGGACCTGGACCCGGCGGTGGTGGCGTTGGCCCGCAGCGAGCCGCAACTGCGGGCCCTCAACGCCCGCGCGTTCGACGACCCCCGGGTCCGGGTGGTGCACGCCGACGCGTTCTCCTGGCTGCGTACCGCCACGGACCGGTTCGACGCGGTGGTCGCCGACCTGCCCGACCCGGACGAGACGGCCACCGCCAAGCTCTACACGGTCGAGTTCTACGCGCTGGTGCGCGCGGTGCTCGCCGAGGGCGGCCGGCTGGTCGTGCAGTCCGGATCGCCGTACTTCGCGCCCCGGTCGTACTGGTCGATCGAGGCGTCGCTGCGCGAGGCGGGCTTCGCCACCACGCCGTACCACGTGGACGTGCCGTCCTTCGGCGACTGGGGCTTCCTGCTCGCCGCCCCCGGCGCGACCGCGCCCGCCCTCGCCCTGCCGCCGGACGCGCCGGCGCTGCGCTTCCTCGACGCGGCGACGCTGTCCGCCGCCGGGGCCTTCCCCGCCGACCGCCGCCGCGTGGACGTGCCGGCCTCCACCCTGCTCCAGCCCCGCGTGCTGGAGTACGCCCGGGCGGAGTGGCGCGGCTACTAGCGCGGGATCGGTTTCCTCCCGGACGGGGTACTGCCACGCCGTACGGCGGGTCGGTGTCCGCTGTCGTGCCCGACTGGCCCGATCTCGATACGGTGTGACCGCGATCTAGGGAAGGAGAATCATGGTCGATTCCCACAACACGCCGGCCCGCACCCGGCCGGGTGTGGTGACCATTTCCACGTATCTGCTGTGGCTGTTCGCGCTCACCCAGCTCATCGGCATCATCATCACACTGAGCACGCTGGGCACCGTCTCGGAGGTGCTCGACGAGGCGTACCGGGGCACCGACGCCAACGGCACGCAGAACCTCGCCGACATCACCACCTTTATCACCATCGGCAGTTCCGTCCTCCTGCTCCTGCTCGCGGTGGCGCTCGCCGTACTGGGCGTGTTCAACAACCGCGGCAGCAACGGGGCGCGGATCACCACCTGGGTCCTCGGCGGCATCCTGGTCTGCTGCACGGGCGGCGGCCTGGTCGGCGGCCTGGCCGGCGGCGGCTTCGGCGGGGCCGGCCAGGGCACCGGTGACGGGCCGAGCCCGGAGGAGATCCAGCGCCGCCTGGACGAGGCCCTGCCCGGCTGGGTCAACCCGGTCTCCACGCTGATCGGCGTGATCGGGCTGCTCTCGCTGCTCGCCGCGCTGATCCTGTTGGCCCTGCCGAAGGCCAACGAGTTCTTCCGCAAGCCGAAGCAGGCATGGGAGCCGCCGGTGCCGGGCGGGTCCTACCCGGGCTACCCGCAGACCTCCGGCGAGCCCGGCTACCCGCAGGCACCCGGGTACCCGCAGACGCCCGGCCAGCCGTCGGCACCGGGTCAGCCGGGCCAGCCGCCGTCCGCGCCGTACGGCGGGGGCCAGCCCGGTCAGCCGGGAACGACGCCGGGTGGCGAGCAGCCCGGTTCGGACCGTCCCGGTCCGACGCCGCCGCCGGTGAGTTGACCGGCCGATAACAGCGACGCCGACGGTCCCTCCGAGTAGGTTGCATCCCGACGCCTACCGGAGGGACTCGTCGTGTCGCACCCCGATCAGGCAGCGGCCCGCCGCCCGGCCGCGGTCACGCTGGCCGTGGCGGTGCTGCTGCTGATGGCGGTCGCCGCGCTGGCGCACGCCGTCGCCGGCGCGGTGTCCCTCGGCGGCACCGTGGCCCGGTTCCGCGAGGCCGCCCAGGGCACCTCGGCGGGCCCGGACCAGATCGACCGGGTGGTCACCCTGCTGCGCGTGTCCACCGTGCTCACCGCGGTGGTGAGTCTGCTCGCGGGGCTGCTCCTCGCCGGCCTGGCCCTCGGCCTGCGGGCCCGCCGCTCCGGCGCGCGCACCGCGACCTGGGTGGTGTCGGGGCTCGGGCTCATCCTCGGCTGCTGCGCCCTGGCGTTGCTGGGCGTGCAGCGCGCCGCCCCGCTTCGCCTGGGCGAGGACGACCGGGCGACGGCGGAACTGCTCGGCCTCGTCGCCGACGCCCAGCCGTCCTGGTGGATTCCGCTGGGCGCGGGGCTTTCGGTCGGCCAGGTGCTCGGTTACCTTGTGGTAGCCGTGCTGCTGGCACTGCCGGCGGCGAACGCCTGGTTCCGCCGGCGACCCGCGGCGCCCGACCCGCAGCAGTCCCCGACACCGTCCGCACCGCCACCCGCTGAGCACCCGTGGCACCAGCCGCCCGGGGCGCCGCCCGCGCCCCCTTACCCGCCGAGGTGAGAACCGCCCGTGACGCTCGACCAGCCGACCGCCGGGCGGCGGGCCCTGATCACCGGAGCGACGGCCGGCATCGGCGCCGCGTTCGCCCGGCGGCTGGCGTCGGACGGTTGGGACCTGGTGCTGGTGGCCCGGGACGCCGCCCGGCTGACCGACACGGCGGCCGAGCTGACCGCGCGGCACGGCCGGCAGGTCGAGACGATCCCGGCCGACCTGTCCACCGACGACGGTTGCGCGGCCGTGGAGCGGCGGCTGGCCGAGGGGTCGCCGATCGAGCTGCTGGTCAACAACGCGGGCATCAGCCTGAACACCCCGTTCCTGCGGTCCTCCGCAGGGGACGAGGCGCGGTTGCTGCGGCTCAACGTGCACGCCGTGATGCGGCTGACCCTCGCGGCCCTGCGCCCGATGACCGAGCGGCGGCGCGGGGCAGTGATAAATGTCTCTTCCGTGGCCGGGTTCGGCGCGGTCATGCCGGGTTCGACGTACTCGGCCAGCAAGGCGTGGGTGACCAACTTCAGCGAGTCCGTCGGCCAGTCCGCGCGGCCGTTCGGCGTGCGCGTGATGGCGCTCTGCCCCGGCTACACGCGTACGGAGTTCCACGACCGGGCCGGCATCAACATGTCGAAGACCCCGGAGTGGATGTGGCTGCGGGCCGAGGACGTGGTCGACGAAGCTTTGCGTGACCTGCGAAAAGGCAAGCTGGTCAGCGTCCCCGCCTGGAAGTACAAGCTGGCCGTCGCCGGCCTGCGGCACGCGCCGCGGCGGCTGCTGGAGGCGGTGGCCCGCGACACGCGGGGCCGCATCGGTCGCGACGGCGGCTGACCCCCGGACCGGGCCCGCCCGACGCCCTCGGCCGGCGTCGACCGCCCGCCCCGCTGGCTGAACGGTCGCTCAGCGTAGCGGTCCATCGCCACCCATCGGTCGCCCCCAGGGTTGACTCGGGTGGACCCGGCACGCGGCTCACAGACTTGCGCAGTACCCTCTATCGCCATGGGGGACCACGACGACCTGCGTAAATTCATTACCGACCTGGCGGTGGTCCACGGCCGGGTGGTGCTCTCCTCGGGGCGTGAGGCGGACTGGTACGTCGATCTGCGTCGCGTCACGCTCCATCACCAGGCCGCTCCGTTGGTGGGCCGGGTGATGCGCGAGCTGACCGCCGACTGGGACTACGACGCGGTGGGCGGGCTGACGCTGGGCGCCGACCCCGTGGCGATGTCGATGCTGCACGCCGCGTCCGCGACTGATCACCCGCTGGACGCGTTCGTGGTCCGCAAGGCGGGCAAGGCGCACGGGCTCCAGCGCCGGATCGAGGGGCCGGACGTGGCCGGCCGGCGCGTGTTGGCGGTGGAGGACACGTCCACCACCGGGGGAAGCGTGTTGACGGCGGTCGAGGCCCTTCGTGAGGTCGGAGCCGAGATCGTGGGCGTGGCGGTTATTGTTGATCGTGGCGCCGGCGACGCGGTGCGAGCCGCCGGACTGCCTTATCGGGCGGCCTATACGTTGGCTGACCTCGGCCTTGTGGCGTAAAAGTCTGCCGATTCGGATTCGCCGATATGCAGGCGGATCGATGCTGCTGGTGGAAGGATGGAATACGTGGGAACTGCGTTGGCTGAAATGACCATGCCTCAGATCTCGCCGCTTGCCGGCGAGCCGATCGAACGTGCCGATGCCGAGCGTCTCGCCGGGGTCCTCAAGGCCCTCGCCGACCCCGCTCGACTGCGGCTGCTCAGCCTGATCCAGTCGGCGCCCGAGGGCGAGGCGTGCGTGTGTGACCTCACCGCGCCGCTCGGCCTCTCGCAGCCGACGGTCAGTCACCATCTGCGCATCCTCACCGAGGCCGGCTTGCTGGAGCGGGAGAAGCGCGGTGTCTGGGCCTACTACCGGCTGGTGCCGACCGCGATCGCCACGATCGCGGATCTGCTGACCCCGCCGCGCAAGCGCGCCACCAAGAAGGCTCGCTGACCTGTGCCGATCGTCCGGTGCCGTCCCCGACCGGGGACGGCACCGGACGGCCGGTTGGTCAGTGCTTGCCGTAGTGCTCGCGGGTCTCGCGGATCGCCTCCTCGGCGGCGGCCCGCTCCTGCGGGGTGGTGCCACGCTTGGCGGCCAGCCGCGCCCGGAGCAGCTCGACGGCGATCGGCACGACCGAGATGGCCACGATGGCGATCAGGATCATCTCGATGTTCGCCTTGACGAACGGGATCTGGCCCAGGAAGTAGCCGAGCACGGTCACGCCCGTGCCCCAGAGGACGCCGCCGATCACGTTGTAGATGACGAAGGTGCGGTAGTTCATCCGGCTGACCCCGGCCACGATCGGCGTGAACGTCCGCACGATCGGCACGAAGCGGGCCAGCACGATGGAGCGCGCGCCGTACTTCTCGAAGAAGTCGTGTGCCTTGAGCACGTTCTCCTGTTTGAACAGTTTCGAGTTCGGCCGGCGGAACAGCGCCGGGCCGACCTTGCGGCCGAACGCGTACCCGACCTGGTCGCCGGCGATCGCCGCGAGGGTGATGAGCAGGCAGACCAGCCACAGCGGGTAGGTGATGTACTTCCCGTCGGCGGTGAGCAGCCCCGCCGTGAACAGCAGCGAGTCACCCGGCAGGAAGAACCCGATCAGCAGGCCGGACTCGGCGAAGACGATGACCAGGATGCCGATCAGCCCGAACGTCGAGATCAACACCTCTGGATCGAGCCAGCTCGGCCCCAGGGCCAGGGTGGTGGTGGGCGTCGGCACGAGGTGACCTCCGATGGATGCCGGTCGGGTGACGGATCGTCCGTAGTCTAGGTGGCGGTCCGGCGCGCTGGTGCTCGACGTCACACCCGCGCCCGCGCCGGCCGGGCGGCGCGCCGGGACGCCACCGCCCGGGGTCGGCGGGAGCGCCCTGCCCGCCGGGGCCGGCCCGGCCGCCCTGCCGGGGAGGCGGGAGCGCCGCCTTACAGCCGGGGGTCCACCGGCTCGGACTCGCAGGCCAGGATCGCGAAGACCAGCTCGTGCCGGCGCCACAGCGGGGCGCCGGCGACCAGCGCGTCCAGCGCCGCCAGCCCCAGACCGTGCTCGCGCAGCGCCAGCCCCCGCTTGCGCCCCAGCGACCGGCGGCGCAGCGCGGCGAGCTGCTCCGGCTCGTCGTACCCGGGACCGTAAATGATCCGCAGGTACTCCCGGCCCCGGCACTTGATCCCCGGCTGGAGCAGCGAGCCCCGCTCCGTACGGGCGGCCGGCCCGGCGTACGGCTTGACCACCATGCCCTCGCCGCCGGCGGCGGTCAGCTCCAGCCACCACTGCGTCGCCGCGGCCTCGGCGGCGGGGTCGGCCAGGTCGACCACCTGCCGGCGGGTCGGGGTGAAGAACTCCGGGTCGGCCGCGCAGAGCCGGTCGGCCAGCCCGAGGTGCCAGCCGTGGTCCCGGTCGGCGTAGCTGGCCTTCGCGCCGGCCAGCACCGCGAACGGGGCCAGGGTCACCCCCCGCAGCCCGTCGGTCGGCCCCACGTACGCCCGGTAGGCCGCCGAGTAGGCCACGATCTCGTCGCGGCGGCGGGCCATCCGGTCGCGCAGGTCGCCCACCGGCAGGCCCCGGCCCACGGCCGCCTCCAGCGCGGCCAGCGCCGCGGGCAGCGCGGCCCGCCCGGCGGCGCCGACCCCCGCGTACTGCTCGCGGATCAGCCCGCCCGCCTTCGCCGACCAGGGCAGCAGCTCGCAGTCGAGCAGCAGCCAGTCGGTCTCCAGCTCCGCCCAGAGGCCCGCCCCGCCGACCGCCGCGCGCACCCGGTCGAGCAGCTCGGTGTCGAGCGGCTCGCCGAAGAACGGCCGGCCGGTGCGGGTGTGCACCACCCCGCCGCCGGGACCGAACGGCCCGCCGTCCGGCTCCCGGCAGACCAGCACCACCGCCCGCGAGCCCATGTGCTTCTCCTCGCAGACCACGCGGTCCACGCCCGCCGCGCGGTAGTCGGCGAACGCCTGCGCCGGGTGCTCCAAAAAACCGCCCACGGTCGCCGTCGAGCAGGGCGCCATCGTCGGCGGCAGCCAGGCCAGCCAGCGCGGGTCGACCGCGAACCGGCTCATCACCTCCAGCGCCGCCGCGGCGTTCTCCGCCGGCACCGTCAGCGACCCGTACGCGTGCTCGATGTGCCGCCGGCCGGACACGTCGGTCAGCTCGAGGACCTGGTCCGGCCGGGCCGGAGCGGCGGTCAGCGGGCGGGCCGGGGCGTACCACTCCCGCTCCGCCGGCACCGAGACCAGCTCCTTCTCCGGGTAGCGCAGCGCGGTGAGCCGACCACCGAAGACGCAGCCGGTGTCGATGCAGATGGTGTTGTTCACCCACTCCGGCTCGGGGGTGGGCGTGTGCCCGTAGACCACCATCGCCGAGCCCCGGTACTCCCGCGCCCACGGGTAGCGCACCGGCAGCCCGTACTCGTCGGTCTCGCCGGTGGTCTCGCCGAACAGGGCGAACGCCCGGACCCGGCCCGAGGCGCGGCCCTGGTACTCCTCCTTCAGCCCGGCGTGCGCGACCACCAGCCGGCCGCCGTCCAGCACATAGTGGCTGACCAGGCCGTCGACGAAGGCCGCGACCTCGGCCACGAAGGCGTCCGGTTCCGCCGCCAGCTGGGCCATCGTCTCGGCCAGGCCGTGGGTGAGCCGCACGTCGCGACCGCGCAGCCGGCGCAGCAGCTTCTGCTCGTGGTTGCCGGGCACGCAGATCGCGTGCCCGGCGGCGACCATGCCCATCACCAGGCGGAGCACGCCCGGGGAGTCCGGGCCACGGTCGACCAGGTCACCGACGAAGACGGCGGTACGCCCCGCCGGGTGCGTCGCGTCCACCGGCCGGCCGTGCCCGTCGCGGCGCAGCTCCCAGCCGAGCCGGGTCAGCAGCGCCTCCAGCTCGGCGCGGCAGCCGTGCACGTCGCCGACGACGTCGAACGGCCCGGTCAGCTCGCGCCGGTCGTTGAACAGCCGCTCGTAGCGGATCTCGGCGGCGTCGATCTCCTCGGTGCCGCGCAGCACGTGCACCTTCCGGAAACCCTCCCGGGCCAGCTGCCCGTACGAGCGGCGCAGGTCGCGCTGCATCCGGGCGAGCACCTGCCGGCCGAAGGTGCGGTCGGCGCGACCCTCGGTGCGCTCCCAGGCCAGCGCCTCCGGCACGTCCAGCACGATGGCCACCGGCAGCACGTCGTGCTCGCGGGCCACCCGCACCAGGGCGGCCCGGGCGTGCGGCTGGAGGTTGGTCGCGTCGACCACGGTGAGCCGGCCCCGCCGCAGCCGGGTGGCGGCGACGTGGTGCAGCGCGTCGAACGCGTCGGCGGAGGCCGACTGGTCGTTCTCGTCGTCGGCCACCATCGCCCGGAAGGCGTCGGAGGAGAGCACCTGGCTGGGCGCGAAGTGCCGGCGCGCGAAGGTCGACTTGCCGGAGCCGGAGACGCCGACCAGCGCGACCAGGGCCAGCTCGGGGATGTCGAGGGTGGTCACGGGATCTCCTTCCGGGTCAGCACGACGAGCTGGGTGGGGGCGCCGACCTCGGGATCGTCGTCGCCGACCCCGCTGATCGCGGCCGTGTACCCGTACGTGACGGCCACCCGCTCGACCCAGGCGGCGAACTCCGCGCGGGTCCACTCGAACCGGTGGTCGGCGTGCCGGAACCGCCCCACGGGCAGGCCCTCGTAGCGGACGTTGTACTCGACGTTGGGCGTGGTCACCACGACGGTGGCGGGGCGGGCGTGACCCAGGACGGCGTCCTCCAGCGCCGGCAGGCGGGGTGGGTCGACGTGCTCGATCACCTCCATGAGCACCGCCGCGTCGTAGCCGCGCAGCCGGTCGTCCCGGTAGGTCAGCGCGGACTGCCAGAGTCGGACCCGGTTCCGTTGCCGCTCGGGCAGCCGGTCCAGCCGCAGCCGCCGGGCGGCCAGGGTCAGCGCGTGCGGGGACACGTCGGTGCCGACGATCTCGGTGAACCGGCGGTCGCCGACCAGCGCGGCGAGCAGGGCGCCCCCGCCGCAGCCCAGGTCCAGCACCCGGCTCGCCCCCGCCCCGACCAGCGCGCCGAGCACCGCCTCCCGGCGGCGCGCGGCCAGCGACGCCCGGCGGGCCGTCACCCGCTCGTCGGTCCCGTCCACGGTCGCGTCGTCCACCGTCACCTCGTCGGCGGCCGGCTCGTCGGTCAGGCGCTGCTCGGCGAGGCGGGCCAGGGCGAGCCCGGCCAGCGCCCGCCGGTGCGCCAGGTAGCGGCGGCTGATCATGTCGCGCTCCGGGTGGTCGGCGAGCCAGCCCTCGCCGGCCCGGAGCAGCTTGTCCACCTCGTCCGGCGCCACCCAGTAGTGCTTGGCGTCGTCGAGGACCGGCAGCAGGACGTAGAGGTGGTTGAGCGCGTCGGCGACCCGCAACGTTCCGGTCAGGCTCAGGTCCACGTACCGGCTGTCGCCCCACTCCGGGTGCCGCTCGTCGAGGGGGATCGGGGTGGCGGTCACCGCCCAGCCGAGCGGGCCGAACATCCGGACGGCCACGTCCGCGCCGCCCCGGCAGCGCAGCACCGGCACCCGCACCTCCAGCGGGATCGGCGTACGCGCCAGCTCGGGGCGCTCCCGGGACTCGCCGCGCAGCGCGGACCGGTACAGCCTGGACAGCGCGGAGGAGAGCAGGCTGGACGCGGCGTACGGCCGGTCGTTGACGTACCGCCCGAGGGTGAAGCCCTCCGGGGTCGGGGCCTGCTGCCGGCCGCGGCCCTTGCCCCGCGCGCCGGCCAGCCGCAGCGGGTCGACGTCGAGCAGCAGGGCGGCGGTGCAGCGCTGCTCGCCCGCCTCCGGGTAGAACACGTGCGCGGTGCCGACCGGCACGTCGAAGGAGTGGGCGCGGTCGGGGTGCTTGACCAGCAGGTGACCGAGGTCGGTCGCCGGGCGGTGGGTGGTGGTCAGGGTGAGCAGCACGCGCCCATGGTGTCAGGACCTTCGATCTTGCGTCGTCCCGTTTTCGCCTTGTCTCGGGGTGGGTTTCCGGGGGAGCCCCGCCCGCTCCGGGCGGTCAGGCTTGATCCCTGCGCGGGCGGGGCTCCCC
>NZ_JBPQTP010000055.1:0-42560 GCF_051386395.1 Micromonospora sp. URMC 106 | reverse complement strand
GGCGGCCAGCTCCGTGGGCGTGGTCACCCCCTCGGCGATGACCTCCAGGCCGAGCTGGTGGCCGAGCCGCATGACGATGTCGACCATCGGCGCGAAGGCCGGGCCGTCGCGGCCCACCGGCCGCACCGGCTCGTGCTCGGCGACCAGGCTGTGGTCGATCTTGAGGATGTCGATCGGCAGGCGTCGCAGCTGCCCGAGGGAGGAGTAGCCCGCGCCGAAGTCGTCCAGCGCGATCCGGACGCCGGTCAGCCGCAGCGCGGTCAGCCGCCGGATCAGCTCGTCCAGGTCCGTCGCCACGGCGTGCTCGGTCACCTCGAGCACCAGCCGCTGCGGCGGCACGTGGTGGGCGCGCAGCGCCTCGGCGACCTGGACCACGTACTCCGGGGCGTGCAGCTCGCGCGGCGAGACGTTGACCGAGACCCAGACGTCGTGGCCGTCGGCCAGCCAGCGGGAGAGCTGGTAGCAGGCCTGGTGCAGCACCCAGGCGCCCAGCTTGGCGATCATCCCGCACTCCTCGGCGAGCGGGATGAACTCGTCCGGGCGGACGTTGCCCAGCGCCGGGTGGCGCCAGCGCAGCAGCGCCTCCGCGCCGACCGGGCGCACCGACGGCAGGGAGGCCACCGGCTGGAAGGCCAGGCGCAGCTCGTCGCGCTCGATCGCCCCGCGCAGCTCGTGTTCGAGGGTGGTGCGGCGGCGCAGCAGCTGGTCGTACGCGGCGTCGTAGCGCTCGATCCGGTTCTTGCCGCGCTGCTTGGCGTAGCGCAGCGCCAGGTCGGCGTGGCGCAGCAGCAGCTCGACGTCGGGCTCGCCGGCCCACCCGGCCAGCCCGATGCTCACGGACAGGAAGACCGCCCCCTCGGGCTGGTCGTAGGCGCGGCCGAGCACCCCGAGCAGCCGCTCGGCGACCCGGTCGGCGTCGGCCGGGCGCCCGTGCATCAGCACCGCGAACTCGTCGCCGCCGAGCCGGGCCGCCACGTCGCCCGGGCGCAGGTTGGCGCGCAGCCGCCGGCCCACCTCGGCCAGCACCGCGTCACCGACGTCGTGCCCGCGCATGTCGTTGACGTTCTTGAAGCCGTCGAGGTCGAGGCCGAGCAGCACGCAGGGCGTGCCGGCCCCGGCGCAGCGGTGCAGCGCCCGCAGCAGGCCGCGCCGGTTGGCCAGGCCGGTCAGCGGGTCGGTGTGCGCCAGCTCGCGGAAGTGCGCCTCGCGCTCGGCGAGCCGCCGGGCGTAGCCGCGCACGTCGTGCAGCGTCAGGTACTGCCGGGCCACCAGGGCGAAGCCCTCCACGCTGCCGGCGACGATGCCGAGCGCGTCGAACCGGCCGTCCTGGAGGAGGTGGTACATCGCCGAGGCGGCCATCGCGAACATCGGGACGAACGCGTGGTCGCCGTCACGGCGGATCAGGTCGAGGTCGGTCTGGCCGGTCGGGCCGACCCCCCGGGCGGTCAGGGCGGCGACGAACAGGCCGGCGGCGAGCGCCCCCGCCCCGGCCAGCGCGACGCCCGGCCCGGCCTGGCAGAGGCCGGTGGCGACGCCGAGCCCGCCGCCGGTCACCGCGGTGGCCCCGGCGCCGAGGCCGGCGAGGAGCCGGCGCGGCGGTGCGGCGCGGAACGCCACGATGAGGGCGATCCCGGCGGTCAGGGCCGCGCTGACCGTGGCCAGCAGGATCGGCGGGCAGGCCATCGGGGTGGCGTCGCCGAGCAGCCGGGTGGGCTCGGAGAACAGCACCCAGCCGACGAACCAGAACGCGGCGGCCATCACCAGCCCGTCGAGCGCCAGTCGGACCGTGGCCGCCGCCGACGCGGCCACGCCGGGGAGCCGGAGCAGCCCGGCGGCGAAGAGCAGACCGCTGACCGCCGTGCCGACCCCGACGACGGTGGCCCAGCCCGTGCTCCGGCCCGGCCCGTGCGCCCCGTGCCCGGCCACGGCGAGCGCCACGGCGACCCCGACCAGCAGGCTGGCGAGCCCGACCGCGGACGCCAGGGCGAGCAGCGCGTGCGCCCGCCGGTGCGGCCCGGACCGCCGCCGGGCGTCGACGGCCGACAGCGCGGTGGCCGCCGCCGCGACCAGCCCGCACAGCACCGCTGCCGCGACCATGCCCGGGGGGAGATGCACGTCCTCAACTGTGCCGGATGAGGGCTCCCCGTGGGGGACCGGGTGTGCATCTGTTGGGACACGGCACGCACGCCCGACGGGTGCCCCGGCGGCGGTGCCACACTGGTAGGCATGCCTGAGCTGCGGTCGAAGACCTCCACGCACGGTCGGACGATGGCCGGCGCCCGGGCCCTCTGGCGGGCCACCGGGATGACCGACGACGACTTCGGCAAGCCGATCGTCGCCATCGCCAACAGCTTCACCCAGTTCGTACCCGGTCACGTGCACCTCAAGGACCTCGGCGGCCTGGTCGCCGAGGCGGTGGCCGAGGCCGGCGGGGTGGGCCGCGAGTTCAACACGATCGCCGTGGACGACGGCATCGCGATGGGCCACGGCGGGATGCTCTACTCGCTGCCCAGCCGCGAGCTGATCGCCGACGCCGTGGAGTACATGGTCAACGCGCACTGCGCGGACGCCCTGGTCTGCATCTCGAACTGCGACAAGATCACCCCCGGGATGCTGCTGGCCGCGCTGCGGCTGAACATCCCGACCGTCTTCGTCTCCGGCGGGCCGATGGAGGCCGGCAAGACGGTGGCGATCGAGGGCGTCGTGCATTCCAAGATCGATCTGGTCGACGCCATGATCGCCTCTTCCAACGAGGCGGTCACCGACGCCCAGCTCGGCGAGATCGAGCGTTCCGCCTGCCCGACCTGCGGTTCCTGCTCGGGCATGTTCACCGCCAACTCGATGAACTGTCTCACCGAGGCGATCGGGCTGGCGCTGCCGGGCAACGGCTCGACGCTGGCCACCCACGCCGCGCGTCGGTCGCTCTTCGTCGAGGCCGGCCGCACCGTCGTGGAGATCGCCAAGCGGTGGTACGACGGCGACGACGCCTCCGTGCTGCCCCGCGCGATCGCCAACCGGGCCGCGTTCGAGAACGCGGTCGCCCTGGACGTGGCGATGGGCGGCTCGACGAACACGATCCTGCACCTGCTCGCCGCCGCCCGCGAGGCCGAGCTGGACTTCCACGTCGCCGACATCGACGAGATCTCCCGCCGGGTGCCCTGCCTGGCCAAGGTCGCGCCGAACTCCCCGCAGTACCACATGGAGGACGTGCACCGGGCCGGCGGCATCCCGGCGATCCTCGGCGAGCTGGACCGCGCCGGCCTGCTCAACCGGGACGTGCACGCGGTGCACTCCCCCAGCCTGGAGCGCTGGCTGGCCGACTGGGACGTCCGGGGTGGCTCGGCGACGCCGGAGGCGGTCGAGCTGTTCCACGCCGCCCCGGGCGGGGTGCGCACCACGGAGCCGTTCTCCACCGCCAACCGCTGGTCGTCGCTGGACACCGACGCGGCCGGCGGCTGCGTCCGGGACCGCGCGCACGCGTACTCGGCCGACGGCGGGCTGGCCATCCTGCACGGCAACCTCGCCCCGGACGGCTGCGTGGTGAAGACCGCCGGGGTGCCCGAGGAGTGCCTGACGTTCCGCGGCCCGGCCAAGGTCTACGAGTCCCAGGACGCGGCGGTCGAGGCGATCCTCAACAAGCGGGTCGTCGCCGGCGACGTGGTGGTGATCCGGTACGAGGGGCCGAAGGGCGGCCCCGGCATGCAGGAGATGCTCTACCCCACCTCCTTCCTCAAGGGCCGGGGGCTGGGCCGGGCCTGCGCGCTGCTCACCGACGGGCGCTTCTCCGGCGGCACCTCCGGGCTCTCCATCGGGCACGTCTCCCCCGAGGCCGCCTCCGGCGGGCTGATCGCCCTGGTCCGCGAGGGCGACGAGATCGTCATCGACATCCCGGGCCGCTCGGTCGAGCTGAACGTGCCCGAGGACGTGCTCCAGGCCCGCCGGGTCGCCGAGGAGAAGCGCGACAAGCCGTACACGCCGGCGGACCGGCAGCGGCCGGTGTCCGCGGCGCTGCGCGCGTACGCCTCGATGGCGACCTCGGCCAGCGACGGCGCCTACCGCCGGGTCCCCGACTGACGGGCGTTCCCGGCCCGCCGGGAACGCGACGGGTCAGGCCGGGTCTACGACCCGGTCGACGACCAGGTGCGCCGCGCCCGTGACGCCGACGTCCGGGCCGGCGTCCACCCGCTCGATCAGCAGGGCCTGGGTGGCCAGGGGCAGGCAGCGCTCGTAGAGGGTGGCGCGCATGCTGGCCAGCAGCGGCTCGCACTCGGCGAGCCGGCCGCCGATCGCGACCACCTGCGGGTTGAAGAAGTTGACCACGACGGCGAGGATCTCGCCGATCGACCGGCCGGCCCGGCGGGCCAGCGCCGTGGCGTGCCGGTCGCCGTCGTCGATCAACCGCATCACGCCGGTCAGGTCGTCGACCCCGACGCCCTGTTCCCGCAGCGCGGCGACCAGGGCCGCGCCGCTGGCCACCGCCTCCAGGCAGCCGGTGTTGCCGCAGCTGCACAGCGGCGCGGGCTCGGCCAGCACCCGGCAGTGGCTGATGTCCCCGGCGGAGCCCTGGGCACCCCGGTGCAGCCGGCCGCCGGAGATGACCCCGGCGCCGATGCCGGTGCCGGCCTTGACGTAGACCGCGTGGTCCAGGGCGGCGTGCGAGGCCCGGTGCGCGCCGAGCGCCATCAGGTTCGCGTCGTTGTCCACGACGACCGGCACGTCCGTCCGCTGTGCACAGAAGGCGGCGACGTCGAAGCCGTTCCAGCCGGGCATCCGGGAGGGGCTGACGATCCGGCCGGTGCCGTACTGCACGGGCCCGGGGATGCCGATGCCGATGCCGCGCAGGGCGTCCACGCCCCGAGCGGCGCCGCGCTGGCCGGGCACCGCGCCGTCGCCGGCCGGCACCAGCGCGGCGACGTCGTCGAGCAGGGCGCCGAGCACGGCCTCCGGGCCGTCCTCGATGCGGACCGGCCGGTCCCGGACCTGGAGCACCCGCGCGGACAGGTCGAGGGTGGCGATGCGCGCGTGGTGCGCGCCGAGGTCGATCGCGCCGATCAGCGCGCCACCGGTGGGCACCGCGAGCTGGCGGGGTCGTCGCCCGCCCCGTGACTTGCCGGCGCCCGTCTCCTGGAGCAGTCCCTCGCTGATCAGAGCCTCGACCCGCTGGGAGACCGTCGACGGGGAGAGCCCGGAGAGCCGGGCGAGATCCGCACGACTGACCGCCGCTCCGCTGGCCACCAGTCGGAGCAGATCGCGTGGGCCACCGCGGAGGCCGTCACGCGGGGCGTCGTCAATCGTCACGCGAGGTTCTTAGCATCCGAACTTCCTTCCGGCAACCAGTTGACTTGGTTCGGTGTCTCGCATTAGATGAGCCGCGTTGGTTCGGCTGATGCAAATCTTTGTTCGATCATCGTAGAAAGTGGGGCGAGCTGTGACACCGACGGCACCCGACCTCGCGGGACGGACCGGGCCGACGCGCCCGGGCCGGCCGATGGTGGCCGTCCGCGGCCTGCAGAAGTGGTTCGGCCCGCTGCACGTCCTCAAGGACATCGACCTGACCGTGGCCGCCGGCGAGGTGGTGGTCGTGGTCGGGCCGTCCGGCTCCGGCAAGTCGACCCTCTGCCGCTGCCTCAACCGGCTGGAGATCGCCGGGGCCGGCAGCATCGAGATCGACGGTGAGCCGCTGCCCGCCGAGGGCCGCGCACTCGCCCGGCTGCGCGCCGACGTCGGCATGGTCTTCCAGTCGTTCAACCTGTTCGGCCACCGCACGATCCTGGACAACGTCACGCTCGGCCCGATCCGGGTCCGCCGCGTGCCGAAGGCCGAGGCTCGCGACCAGGCGTTGGCCCTGCTGGACCGGGTCGGCATCGCCGACAAGGCCGACCGCTTCCCGGCGCAGCTCTCCGGCGGCCAGCAGCAGCGGGCGGCCATCGCCCGCGCCCTCGCCATGCGGCCGAAGGTGCTGCTCTTCGACGAGCCAACCTCCGCCCTGGACCCGGAGATGGTCAACGAGGTGCTGGACGTGATGGTCTCCCTGGCCGCCGAGGGGATGACCATGGTCGTCGTCACCCACGAGATGGGCTTCGCCCGCCGCGCCGCCGACCGGGTCGTCTTCATGGACGACGGCCGGATCGTCGAGTCCGGCACCCCCGACGAGTTCTTCGCCGCCCCCCGCACGGACCGGGCGCGCGACTTCCTTTCCAAGATCCTCCAGCACTGATCCCCCGAGGAGGGTGACATGTCGATGTGGCACAAGAACCTCACACGGCGCGGCGCGGTGACGATGGCCGCCGCCGTGGCCGTCGCGCTGGCCGCCGCGGGCTGCGGCGACGGCGGCTCCACGCCCCTGCCCGGCAAGGCCGGCGGGGAGAAGGTCGACCAGTCGGTGTACGACGCCGCCCCGGTCGCCTCCGACGCCGAGATCCCGGCCGGCTCCACCATGGACGCGATCCGCAAGCGCGGATACCTGACCGTCGGCGGGTCGCTGGACGCCCCGCTGCTGTCCCAGCAGAACCCGGTCAGCGGCCAGATCGAGGGCTTCGACGCCGACATGGCCAAGCTGCTCGCCAAGTACATCATCGGCAAGCCCGAGGTGAAGACGGTGACCATCGGCACCCAGACCCGGGAGGCGATGCTCCAGGCGAAGTCGGTCGACGCGGTCTTCCAGACGTACACCATCACCCCGCAGCGGGCCACCCAGGTCGCCTTCGCCGGGCCCTACCTGACCTCCGGCCTCGCCGTCGCGGTCCGCAAGGACGAGACGGGCATCAAGAGCGTCAAGGACCTGGCCGGCAAGACCGTCATCGTGGGCGCGAACACCCCGGCGGTCACCGCGCTGCCCACCGCCGCCCCCGGCTCGAAGCAGGTCGCCTTCGCCACCGACCCCCAGGCGGTGCAGGCGCTGCTGCAGAACCGCGGTGACGCGTACGTGCAGGACTTCACCCTGCTCGCCTCGGGCGCCAAGGCCAACCCGGGCATGAAGGTCGTCGGCGAGCCGTTCACCACGGAGGCGTACGGCATCGGGCTCAACCGCGAGGACGCCCAGTTCAAGGAGTTCGTCAACAACTGGCTCAGGAAGATCCAGGCCGACGGCACCTGGGGCAAGGTCTGGAAGAGCACCCTCGGCTCGGTGGTGGAGGGCGACGCGCCGACGCCGCCGGCGATCGGTTCCGTCGAAGGCTCCTGAGGATCCCTCCCCGACATGGACGCCCTCACCGCTCACCTCGGCGCACTCGGGCACGGGCTGGTCACGACGGTCCAGTTGACCGTCGTGACCACCCTCGGCGCGATGCTGCTGGGCATCGTCGTGGCGACGTTGCGGATCTGCCCGGTACCGCTGCTGCGTACCGTCGGCACCGTCTACGTCGAGGTGCTGCAGAACCTGCCGCTGCTGGCCCTGCTGGTGCTCTTCGTCTTCGCGCTGCCGACGATCGGCATCTCGTTCCCGCTGTTCACCTCGGCGGCCATCGTGATCGCCGCCTACGAGGGGGCGTACCTGGCCGAGGCGATCCGGGCCGGGATCAACACGGTGGGCGTGGGGCAGGCCGAGGCGGCGCGCGCCATCGGGCTCACCTTCAGCCAGTCCCTGCGGTACGTCATCCTGCCGCAGGGACTGCGCGCGGTGATCCAGCCGATGGGCAACATCTGCATCGCGTTGCTGATGAACACCTCGCTGGCCGCCGCCGTCGGCGTGGTCGAGCTGACCCAGGCCGCCAACAACGTCAACCTCGTCGAGGCGCAGCCGATCACCGTCTTCACCGGCGCCGGCCTCGCCTACATGCTGCTCGCGCTGCTGATCGGCCGGGTCACCGGCACGCTGGAACGAAGGCTGGCGATCGTCCGATGAACCCGACCCAGCAGATCCTCTTCGACGAGCCCGGTCCCCGCGCGAAGCGGCGGATCCGGATCGCCACCGTGCTCGGCACGCTCGCCGTGGTCGGCGGACTCGTCTGGGCGGTCCACCGCTTCGCCAGCTACGGCGAGCTGGCCGCCGACCGGTGGCAGCCCTTCACCACCTGGCCGATCTGGCGCTACCTGCTCGACGGCCTCTGGGCGACGCTGCGCGCCGCCGCCGCGACCGCCGTGCTCAGCGCCGCGCTCGGGCTGCTGCTCGCGCTCGGCCGGCTCTCGGCGCGCCGGCCCGTACGCTGGTTGGCCGGCGCGTACGTGGAGGTCTTCCGGACCGTGCCCGCGCTGCTGCTGATCTACGTGACGCTCTTCGCGCTCCCCCAGTACGGCCTGAACTTCCCGCTGTTCTGGAAGCTCGTGGTGCCGCTGGTGGTCTCCAACTCGGCGGCCTTCGCCGAGATCTTCCGGGCCGGCATCAAGGCGCTGGACCGGGGGCAGACGGAGGCCGGCCTGGCGGTCGGCCTGCGGCGCGGCCAGGTCATGCGGCTGGTGGTGCTGCCCCAGGCCCTGCTCCAGCTCGCCCCGTCCCTGGTCAGCCAGCTCGTCGGCCTGCTCAAGGACACCTCGCTCGGCTTCGTGGTGAGCTACACCGAGCTGCTCTACAGCGGTCAGGTGCTCTCCTCGTACACCAACCTGCTGATCCAGACGTTCCTCGTGGTGGCGCTGATCTACCTGGTGGTCAACGCCTCGCTGTCGAAGGTCGCCCGCGTCCTGCAGGCCCGCAACGGTCGCCGCACCGGTCGCGGCCGGTCGGCCGACGCGGACCCGGCGGCGCCACTGCTCACCCAAGGGGGTACCGCCCGGTGACCACCGTCCCGTACGCCGAACTCGCGCGGGTGACGCGCAGCGGCTTCGTGGAGAGTCGACACCTCGGCAGCGTCGTGGTGCTCGACCCGTCCGGCGCGGTCGCGCTGCGCGCCGGCGTGCCCGACGAGCCCGTGCTACCGCGGTCCACCCTGAAGCCGGCGCAGGCGCTGGCCTGCCTGACCGCCGTGGACGCGGCCGGCGCCGGCTCGCCGGCCGGCCGGGCGCTGACCGGGGCCGCGCTGGCCATCGCGGCCGGCAGCCACACCGGCGACGACCGGCACGTGGCCGTGGTGCGCGACCTGCTCACCGCCGCCGGGCTGGGCGAGGACGCGCTCGCCTGCCCTCCCGACTGGCCCGAGGACGAGCCCACCCGGGAGCGGCTCATCCGCGCCGGCGAGCAACGGCGGCGGATTCGGATGAACTGCTCGGGCAAGCACGCCGCGATGCTGCTCGCCTGTGCCGCCCGCTCCTGGTCCACGCACGACTACCTCGACCCGGCGCATCCGCTGCAACGGCACACCGCCGCCGCCGTAGCCCGGTTGGCCGGCACCCCGGTCGCCACCGTCGCCGTGGACGGCTGCGGCGCGCCGCTGTTCGGTCTGCCGCTCACCGGCCTGGCCCGCGCCTTCCAGGCCCTGGTGCGGGCGGAGCCCGGCAGCCCCGAGGCCCGGGTGGCCGAGGCGATGCGCCGGTACCCCGAGCACGTCGGGGGCTGGCACGGCCACCCCAACACCGACCTGATGCGGGCGCTGCCGGGCGTGCTCGCCAAGGGTGGCGCCGAGGGCGTGCTCGGGGTGGCGACCCCCGAGGGGTACGCGGTCGCCGTGAAGGTGATCGACGGCAGCCCCCGGGCCACCACCGCCATCGCGCTCAGCGCCCTGGCGGCGGCCGGCGCGCCGGTGGAGGGCGCCGGCGAGCTGCGCCGGGTGCCGGTGCTCGGCGGCGGCGAACCGGTCGGCGCCGTCACCGCCGCCATCGATTGGACCGCGGGACGGACCCGCACGGAGAGGGAAGACTGATGACGACATTCGAGATCTGCATCGACAGCGTCGAGGGCGCGGTCGCCGCCGAGGAGGCCGGCGCCGACCGGGTGGAGCTCTGCTCCGCGCTCTTCGAGGGTGGGCTGACGCCGAGCATCGGCACCATCGAGACGGCGCTGCGCAGCGTCGACCGGATCCGGGTGCACGTCATCGTCCGGCCGCGGGCGGGGGACTTCATCTACTCGCCGGCCGAGGTCGACGCCATGGTGCGCGACGTGCAGGCGGCGGTGGCCGCCGGGGCGCACGGCGTGGTCGTCGGGGCGCTGACCGCCGAGGGCGACGTCGACGTGCCGACCACCCGGAAGCTGATCGAGGCGGCCGGTACCGCGAGCATCACCTTCCACCGGGCGTTCGACATGGTCCGGGACCCGTTCCAGGCCCTGGAGCAGCTCATCGAGCTGGGGGTGGACCGGGTGCTCACCTCGGGCCAGGAGGTGAGCGTGCTGGAGGGGGCCCCGCTCATCGCCGAGCTGGTCCGCCGGGCGCAGCGCCGGATCGTGGTCATGCCGGGCGGCGGCATCACCCCGCGCAACATCGCCCGGATCATCGAGGCGACGAAGGCCGAGGAGTACCACTTCGCGGCGCTGGTCACGTCGGACAGCCCGGCGGTGCACCGGAACCCGGCGCCCCTGATGGGTGGCACGCTGCACCGCCCGGAGTACCAGCGCTCGGGCACCTCCGGCGAGCTGGTCGGCCAGGTGCTCGCCGCCGCCCGGGCCTGACCGCCACGCGCAGTTCCCGCCGTCGTCCCGGGCCCTGTCACCGCTGTCGCGGTACGGGGCCCGGTCGGCGCGGCGCCGGCTGACCGAGGAGGCGGCCGGCGCCGTCGTCGCGGTCGGCCGGCGGACCCTGCCCCGCGGGAGGCGGGGCAGGGTCGGCCGGTCAGCCGGCGGCGAGGTCGTTGACGCAGCGCAGCACCGGCCGGGCGGTCAGCGCCGCCGGGTCCAGCGGGGCCTCCGCGCGCACCGTGAAGGTCACCGACTCCCCCGGCAGCAGGGTGACCAGCGCCTCGTCGACCTCGGCCGCCGGGTCGAGCCGGTCGGGGAAGAGGGCGAGGTCGCGCAGGACCGTCCGGGCGGTGACCCGGACCCGCCGCCCGCCGTCGACCGGCTCGACCGCCGCGTCGTACCCGGCCGCCGGCCAGTCGACGTCGCGGTCCTCGGCGAAGAACCAGAGCGCCCGCTCCGCCGTGTCCCCCGCCTCCGCGACCAGCAGCTCGCGCCGGGCCTCCGCCGGCCGCGCCAGCTCCGCCGGCAGCGCCAGCTCGACCTTCCCGTACGCGGGGACGTCCAGTTCCAGCGTCGTCTTCGCGCGCGGCTCCCCGGTCAGGGCCAGCCGGGTCACCGACACTGCCGCCCGCCACGGGACCGGGCCGTCGTTGACCGCGACCACGGCCAGGCCGTCCCGCCGGGGCTGGACCGTGAGCAGCCGGTCCGCGTACGCGCGGCGCAGCGCGTACCACAGCGGCTTGCGGCGACCGTCGCCGTCGACGGCCGACCAGGAGGTCACCGGCCAGCAGTCGTTGAGCTGCCAGACGATGGTGCCAGCGCAGACGTCGCGGTGGGAGCGGAAGTGCTCCACCCCGAGCTGGATCGCCCGCGCCTGGTTGAGCTGGGTCAGCCAGTGCCAGTCGTCGAAGTCCGCCGGCGCCGGCAGGTGCGCGTCGAGCCCTCGCCGGAGCTTGGCGTCCCCGTCGGTCGCCTTCTGGTGGTGCGCCATCCCGGGCGAGTCGGGGGCCAGCGGGTCGTCCGACAGCGCCCGGCGCAGCGTGGCGTACGCGGGCGGCGCCTGGTAGCCGAACTCCGCGACGAAGCGCGGCACGTAGTCGCGGTACCTCGTGTAGTCGTCGGTGTTCCAGACGTCCCAGATGTGCGTGGTGCCGTGCGCCGGGTCGTTCGGGTGGATCTCCTCGCTGCCCGACCAGGGGCTGCCGGGCCAGTACGGCCGCGTCGGGTCCAGCTCGCCGACGATGCGGGGCAGCAGCTCCAGGTAGTAGCCGCGCCCCCAGGTGCGCCCGGCCAGGGGCTCCTGCCAGTCCCAGTCGTGCCAGCCCCAGATGTTCTCGTTGTTGCCGGTCCAGAGCACCAGCGACGGGTGCGGTGCCAGCCGGACCACCTGTTCGGCGGCCTCGGCGGCCACCTCGGCGCGGAACGGCTCCTCCTCGGGGTACGCGGCGCACGCGAAGAGGAAGTCCTGCTGCACCAGCAGGCCCAGCTCGTCGGCGAGGTCGTAGAAGTCGTCCGACTCGTACCGGCCGCCGCCCCACACGCGCAGCAGGTTGATGTTCGCGTCGGCGGCCTGGCCCAGTCGCCGGGCCAGCCGGTCCCGGGTGATCCGGGTCGGGAACGCGTCGTCGGGGATCCAGTTGATCCCCCGGACGAAGACGGGAGTCTCGTTGACGCGCAGGGCGAAGGGCGTGCCGTGCGCGTCGGGGGTGGTGTCGACGCGCACGGACCGGAAGCCGATCCGTCGGGACCAGGCGTCCAGCGGCCGGCCGTCCCCGCTGGACAGGGTCACCTCCAGCGGGTGGAGCGGCTGCGCGCCGTACCCCCGTGGCCACCACAGCGCGGGGTCGCGGACGGTGAGGGACAGCACGGCGGTGCGCTGCCCGGCCGGGATCGTCGCCTCGGCGCGCGCGTCGGCGACGGTCGCCCGCACGGTGAGCGGCCCGTCCCCGGCCCGCTCGACCTCGACGTGCACCCTTACCCGGCCGTCGCCGGCCGCGACGGTCACCAGCGGACGCACGACGGCCAGCCGGGCGGTGGACCACGCGTGCAGCCCGATCTCCTGCCAGATGCCGGCGGTGACCAGGGTCGGCCCCCAGTCCCAGCCGAAGTTGCAGGCCATCTTGCGGATGAACGGGAACGGCTCCGGGTAGGCGTTCGGCCGGTCCCCGAGCCGGTCCCGCTGCGCCTGCGCGTAGCGGTAGGCGGAGTCGAAGCGTACGACCAGGGTGTTGGACCCGGCGACCAGCGGCGACCGGACGTCGAAGCGGTGGCCGCGGTGCATGTTCTCGGTGCGGCCGAGCTCGACGCCGTTGAGGGTGAGCGTGGCGACGGTGTCGAGGCCGGCGCAGACCAGGTCGATCCGCTCGTCGTCGCCCGGCTCGTGGTCGAAGGTGGTCTCGTAGACCCAGTCGGTCCGGCCGATCCAGGCCAGCCCCGTCTCGTTGTCGTCGAGGTAGGGGTCGGGGATCAGGCCGGCGGCGAGCAGGTCGGTGTGCACGCAGCCGGGGACGGTCGCCGGCACCGCGCGGTCGGCGATCCCCGCCGGGACCTGCGGGCCGGGCACCGCCCGCAGCGTCCAGCCCTCGTGCAACGCTTGCCGGATCACGACTTCACCGCACCTTCCATGATTCCGCGGACGATCTGACGGCCGCCGATGAAGAGCATCACCAATAGTGGGAGGGTGGCGACCAGGGCGCCGGCCAGCACCCGCCGGTACAGCACGTAGTTGCCGCTGGCGAGGTCGGACAGCGCAACCATCGAGGTCGGGTAGTCGGTGCCGCCGAGCGTGATCAGCGGCCACTGGAACTCGTTCCAGGTGGCGACGAAGGTCAGCAGGCCGAGCACCGCCATCGCGGGCCGGACGGCCGGCACCACGACGCTCCAGAAGATCCGCATGGTGCTCGCGCCGTCCATCCGCCCGGCCTCGACCAGCTCGTCGGGCACCGCGTCGAGGATGAACTGGCGCATGTAGAAGACACCGAACGCGCTCACCAGGCCGGGCACGATCACCGCGAGGAGGGTGCCGTTCCAGCCGCCCTCGCCCGGCATGTGGCCCATCAGGATGTAGAGCGCGACGACGCCGAGCTGGTTCGGCACCGTCATGGTCAGGATGACCATCACCATCAGCGCGTTGCGCCCCCTGAACCGCAGCTTGGCGAAGGCGAAGCCGGCCAGCGAGCAGAAGAAGAGCACCGACGCCGTCACCACCGACGACACGATCACGCTGTTGCCGAGGGACTGGAGGAAGAACACGTCCTGCATGGAGAAGACCTCGCGCAGGTTGGTGAGCAGTTGCCCGCCGGGCAGCACCTGCGGCGGGATCTTCGCCAGCGCCTCGTCGGTGTTCGTGGCGATGACGAACATCCAGTAGAGCGGGAACGCCGAGAACGCGATCACCGCGCTCAGGAACAGGTAGGTCCAGACGCTGCCGGGCATGTGCTGCGGTGCCCGGCCCATCAGGGCCGCCCGCCGGGGATTCGGGACGCTCACCGGGCCCTCCTTTCGTTCGCGACTGCGGGGCTCGCAAGCTCGCTCCTCGCGCTCACCGGGCCCCTCCTTCCGTTCGCGACCGCCGGGCTCGCAAGCCCGCTCCTCGCGCTCACCGCTTCCCACCGCCCAGGCGGTTGGTGACCAGGGCGTTGACCGCCGCGACGATCAGGATGATCAGGAAGAGCACCCAGGACATCGCGGCGGCGTAGCCGAGGTTCAGGTCCCGCCAGCCGACCTTGTAGATGAGCTGCGCGACGGTCTGCCACTGCCCGTCGTCGCCGCCGAGGCCCAACGCCGGGTTGGAGTCGAAGAGCATCGGCTCGGTGAAGAGTTGCAGGCCGCCGATGGTGGAGAGCACGACGGTGAAGATGACCACCGGCCGGATCATCGGCACGGTGATCCGCCAGAGCTGGCGCCACGGCCCGGCGCCGTCGACGGCGGCGGCCTCGTAGACGTCGCGCGGGATGGACTGCATGGCGGCCAGGTAGAGCAGCGCGTTGTAGCCGATCCACTTCCAGTTGACCATGGTGGCGATGGCGATCCAGGAGGACCACTTGGCGGACCGCCAGTCGATCGGCTCGGTCTCGCCGATGCCGAGCAGCGACAGCGCCCAGTTGGCGATGCCGGTGTCCCGCGCGAAGACCACCGAGAAGATCAGCGTGGAGGCGGTCACCGGGGTGATGTACGGCAGCAGCACGCCGACGCGGAACCAGGTCTGGGCCCGCAGCTTCCGGTTCAGCAGCGACGCGACGATCAGCGCCAGCAGCAGCTGCGGCACCGTGGAGAGCACGAAGATGCCGAAGGTGTTCTGGAGCGCGTTGAAGAAGTCGTCGTCGGTGAACAGGCGGCGGAAGTTCTCCAGCCCGGCCCAGCCGGTCAGCGTCGGGTCGTCGAGTCGCCAGTGGCGCAGCGCGACGACGCCGTTGAAGACGATCGGGAAGAGCCCGAAGACCGCGAAGAGCAGGAAGAACGGGGCGATCAGCAGGTACGGGACGTAGCGCACGTCGAAGCGGTACAGCCGGTCGCGCCAGCCGCGCGGCTCGGGCGGGCGGCCGGCGGCACGGCCCGCCGCGCCGGCGTGCCGACCGGGCGGGGGCGCCGCGGGGGCGGCACGGGTGGTGGACATCGGGGGACCTCCAGGGACCGAAGGGGGGTCGGTCGGTCGGCGAGCCGGGGCGGGGACGCGACCCCGCCCCGGCCGCTCGCCGGCGCGGTCAGGACTTGGCGGCCTTCTCGGCTTCCTTGACCGCCTCGGTCCACGCCTGGTCGGGCCTGCCCTTGAGGTTGCCGGTGGCCAGGCGGTTGAGCACGTTCTCCACCGCCACCCGGGTCGGGCCGTTCTTCCTGCCCAGGTACTGCGGGGTGAGGCTCTCGGCCGTCCTGGAGAAGATCTGGCCCACCGGGGCGTTGTTGAAGAACGGGTTCGTGAAGTCCCGGATCGCCGGGTCCTGGTAGAGCGCCGGCTGCGAGGGCAGGTTGCCGACCTTCTTGAAGATCTCGATCTGCTGCTCGGGCTGGACCAGCCACTCCAGGAACCGGTACGCCTCGTCGACGTTCTTGCCCTGCTTGGGGATGGTCAGGAACGAGCCGCCCCAGTTGCCGCCGCCGCCGGGGATCGCGGCCACGTCCCACCTGCCGCTGGTGCCGGGGGCGGTGTTCTTGATGTGCCCCTGCATCCAGGCCGGGCAGGCGAGCACGGCGAAGTTGCCCTTGACGAAGCCGCTGTTCCACTCGGGCGAGAACGCGGCCAGGTTGGCCGAGAGGTCGGCGGTGATCATCTTGGCCGCCACGTCGAACGCGACCTTCGGGCCGCCGTCCATCTTCAGCGTGTCGCTCTCGTCGTAGAAGCCGACGGGCTGCTGGCCGAGGACCGGGTTGAAGATGTTGGTGCCGGAGTCGATGAACTTCTTCCCGCTCTTGGCGGTGTACTGCTGGCCGACCTGGACGAACCGGTCCCAGGTGGGCCAGAGCGCGGAGACCTGGTCGCGCTCGGTGGGCAGCCCGGCGGCCTTGAACAGGTCGGTGCGGTAGCACATGGCCAGGCCGCCCACGTCCGTGCCGAGGCCGATCTGCGTCTTGCCGTCCGGCGTGAGGGTCTGCTTCCACTTCCACGGCAGGTACTTCTGCTCGTACGCGCCGGCGCCCTTGTCGAGCAGGTTGACGAACTTGTCGGCCTGGCCGCGGAACTGGACGACGAAGCCCTCGTCGATGGCGGCGATGTCCGGCGCGCCGGAGCCGGCGATGAGCTTCTTCTGCAGGTCCTCGTGCTGGGCGTTGTACTCGCCGGTGTTCAGGCTGATCTTCACGTTCGGGTGGGCGGCCTCGTACTTCGCCTTGAGCTCGTCGAGGCCGAAGTCGCCCCAGAAGTTGATTTTCAGCGTGACGGGGCCGCCCGGTTCCGAGCCGCCGCCACCGCCGCTGTTGCCGCTGCACGCCGCCACCAGGACCAGGCTGACCGCACCGACGGCGGTCGCCCGGACCCAGTGCGTCAAGGACCGTGCCATGTCATCCTCCGCGCAAGATGGGAACGCTCCTGACATCGAGGAGCGTTGACTGAACCGGATAAGTGACGCCACCGTACGGGCCGACCCCGGCAGTGTCAACGGGCGGTCAGCACCGCAACCATCCGGTAACCTTCGACCGCCATGGGAGCGCGATCATGGGTGGTAGAGCGCTTCCTGACACACTGCGGCGCAGCTCCGAACCCGACCACGCGGGGCCGGGATCGCAAGGCTTAACCGGGAAAGCCCGCCGCCGACCGGGAACGGTCGGCCGCCGGCACGGCCGGGGGCCGCGCGTGCAGTAGCGTGGATCGCCGCCGGTCACCCCGGCGCCGAGGCAACCCGCCAACGGGCGGGAGAGTGGAGGAGTACGCCGGTGAAGCGGCCCACGATCGCCGACGTCGCCCGACGTGCCGGGGTGTCCAAGGGCGCGGTGTCCTACGCGCTGAACGGCCAGCCCGGGGTCTCCGAGGCCACCCGGCAGCGGATCCTCGCCATCGCCGCGGAGATCGGCTTCAACCCCAGCCGCGCCGCCCGCGCCCTCTCCGGTTCCACCGCCGAGGCGGTGGGCCTGGCCCTGTGCCGCCCGGCCCGCACGCTCGGCATCGAGCCGTTCTTCATGGAGCTGATCAGTGGCGTCGAGGCCGAACTCTCCGCCCGGTCGTACGCGCTCACCCTCCAGATGGTGGCCGACCAGGAGGCGGAGATCGCGGTCTACCGCCGGTGGTGGGGCGAGCGGCGGGTCGACGGCGTCCTCGTCTGCGACCTGCGCACGGACGACCGGCGGGTGCCGGCGCTGGAGGAGCTGGGGCTGCCCGCGGTCGTGATCGGCGGCCCCCGGGGCACCGGCGGGCTGGCCAGCGTCTGGTCCGACGACGCGGCGGCCCTGGTGGAGACCGTGGAGTACCTGGTCGCCCTCGGCCACCGCCGGATCGCCCGCGTCGGCGGGCTGCCGGACCTGCTGCACACCGAGATCCGCACGGAGGCGTTCGCCGGCGTGTGCCGGCGGCTCGGGCTGGCCGACGCGGTCACCGTGCCGTCGGACTACACCGGCGAGGAGGGCGCGCGGGCCACCCGCCGACTGCTCAGCTCCGCCGGCCGTCCCACCGCCGTCATCTACGACAACGACGTGATGGCGATAGCGGGCCTGTCGGTGGCCCAGGAGATGGGGCTCGCGGTGCCGGGCGACCTGTCCATCGTGGCGTGGGACGACTCCCCGCTGTGCCAGCTGGTGCACCCGCCGCTGACCGCGCTCGGCCGGGACATCCCGGCGTACGGCGCGCACGCCGCCCGGCAGTTGCTCGCGGTGATCGGCGGCGGGCCGGCGGGCGGCATCCAGGACGAGACGGCGCACCTCACCCCGCGGGGCAGCACCGCGCCGCCCCGGGAGAGGTGAACCGGTTCAGGATCCCGGCCCGCGCCGGTCAGCGCGAGGCTGACGGGAACTCCTCGAAGTACGCCTCCACCCGTTCCGCCGTCGCCGGGCGGGCCAGCGCGAAGCCCTGCCCGTACCGGCAGCCGGCCCGCCGCGCGCCCTCGACCAGGGCCGGCGACTCCAGCTCCTCGGCGACGATGTCCAGGCCCAGCCGGTCCCCCACGTTCACCACCACGTCGATCAGCGGGCGGCGCGGGTCCGCCGGGTCCACGAGCTGGGGGCCGACCTTGAGCAGGTCTATCGGCAGGCGACGGAGCTGCGCCAGCGAGGCGTGCTCGGCCCGGAAGTCGTCCAGCGCAGTGCGGACGCCCAGCGACCGGAGCCCGGCCAGCCGGGCCACCACGGTCGACAGCTCGGCCGCCACCCTCGGCTCCGCCACCTCCACCACCAGCCGGTCCGGCGGCACCCCGTACGCCTCCAGCACGGCCGCCACGCGGGGCACGAAGTCGGGCGCGGCCAACTCCCGGACGGTGACGTTGACCGCCATCCACAGTTGCCGGCTGCCCAGCGACCAGGCGGCGAGCTGCCGGCAGGCCCGGTCCAGCACCCAGCAGCCCAGCTCGCCCACGACGTCGAGGTCCTCGGCCACCGGCAGGAACTCGGCCGGGAGCACCGTGCCGAGCACCGGGCTGCGCCAGCGCAGCAACGCCTCCGTGCCGACCGGCTGCCGGTCGGCCAGGTCGAGCACCGGCTGGTAGACGAGGTCCAGCTCGCCCCGGGCGACCGCCCCGGGCAGCTCCCGCTCCAGGTCCAGCCGGCGGACGAGCTGCTCCTCCAGGTAGGCGTCGTACCACTCGACCCGGTCCCGGCCGAGCTGGACGGCGCGCCGCCGGGCCAGGTCCGCCTGGCGCAGCACGTCCTCCGGCGCGGCGCCGGCGACCTCCGCCAGCCCGACGCTGGCCCGCAGCCGCAGCACCCCGTCCGGCACCTGGTAGGGCTGGGTGAGGGCGGCGAGCAGCCGGGTGCCCAGCGCGTATGCCAGCACCGGGCCGGTTCCGGTGACCACGGCGAAGCCGGTGGCGGTGAGGTCGGCGAGCAGGTCCCGGGGGCCGACGACGGCGCGGGCGCGACGGTCGACCTCGGCCAGGACGCTCTCCCCGGCGGCGTCGCCGGCCCCGTCGCCGGCACCGCCGAGGCCGTGCAGGTCGACGACGAGCAGCGCGCCGCCGGGTGACGGCGCGGTCCGCAGCGCGGCGAGTGCCCGCAGCAGCCCGGCGCGGTCCGCCGGCTCGCCGGACCGGCCGGGCTCCGGCGAGCGGTGCCGGACCGGGGGCGCCTCGGCGCAGGCCGGCGGGCCCTCGGCCCGGGTCGTCGCGGGAGCCTCGACGAGGCGCGGATCGGCGTCGGCGGGGGCCGGGGACGGGTCGGCCGGCCGGAGCAGGTCGCGGAGCACGAGCGGCGGCGCCACCGCGAGCGCGAGCAGCACGGCGGTGAGGTCCGGCGGCCCGCCGGAACGGAGCTGCCAGCCGGTGGCCGTCACGGCCGCGAGGGCCGGGATCACCGCCCGGGGCCACACCAGGGTCGGCAGGCCGGGCGGGTCGGGCTCCGGCCGGGCCGCCCGCCGCGCCCCCGCCGCGGTCAGCAGCACGCCGCCCACCAGCGGAGGTACGGCCAGCAGCCCCGCCCGGTCCGGCGGCGTCCCGACGGGAAGCGCGGCCAGCCCCACCAGCCCGAGGAGGGTGAGCGCGACGCCGGCTCGGCACCGGGCGGCGCCGGACCGCCGGTGCGGCCCGGTCAGCGCGGCGAGCACCCCGACCGCGAGCCCGCCGAGGGCCACCGCCGCCGCGAGCCGGGCCGGCGGGTCGAGGCGGTCGCGGGGCAGCAGCAGCCAACCGGTGAGGACCAGCCCGACGCCCGCGGCGGTCGCGTCGAGGGCACGACGCAGCCGGACCCGGGCGGCGGGGCGCGGCGCCCGCGCCCACGGGGGCAGGCCGGCGGCGAAGAGCGGGGCGGCGACGGCCAGCCCCGCCACCGCGACGACGGACCGGCGGGTCGGGCCGGCGAGCGGCAGGACGGCGGCGGCCAGTCCCGCCACCACCACGGCGGCGTCGAGCAGCACGGCGACGCGACGGGGCGGCGCCGCGCGCCGGCGGGCCGCCCGGGAACGGGTGGGCGCCGGCACGGGCGGCGGGCCGGCGGCCAGCCGGGACAGGCGCGTGCCGGCCAGCGCGGAGCCGGCGGCGCCCGCCAGCGCCACCACGGCCGGGGTCGGCGCCCGACCGGCCGCGCCGGCGAGCAGAAGCAGCGCGACGGCGGCGAGGACGACGACCTCCGGCACGGCGGGACGGCGGGCGCGGGACGGGTACGCGAGGGGCACGGCGGTCGCCTTCGTGAGGGGGCACGGGCGGTGCGGCGGTGCGGGGCGCCGGACATGGTGGGTCCGCTGCCCATCTCTGGGGAACGAGCGCGCACGACGGCGGTGACGCCGAGTCGACAGTGACGCTCGTCACCGCCAGCAGCGGGGGCCATGCCGGCCCCGCCCGGCGCGTACCGGGGCCGGCGGGAGTGGGATCATCGGGGGGTGAGCAGCTCCGACACCGTCCGCTTCCGGCACAACCAGGCGATCCTGGCGGCCGCGATCATCGCCTTCATCGGCGCCCTGCCGCTGGCCGGCGCCCGGTGGTACCTGCTGCCGGTGCTGCTCGTCCCGCTCGGCGTCGGGGTCTGGGCGTGGCGGGCCGGCACCGACGCGGACGCCCGCGAACTGCGCCTGCGGGCGCTCTTCGGACAGCGCCGGATCAGCTGGGACCGCGTCGTCGAGCTGGCCGCCGACCCGCGCGGCCGGGCGGTCGCCCGGCTCGACGACGGCCAGGCGGTGCCGCTGCCGGCCGTGCGCGGCACCGACCTGCCCCGCCTGGTCGAAGCCACCGGCCAGACCCTGCCCGACGCGGCCGGCTGACCCGCCGGGCCGCGCTCAGTAGCCGTCCACCACCGCGTTGATCAGCGGCTCGCCGGCCGCGAACCGCCGCACCTGGTCCCCGACCAGCCGGTACGCCCGGGGCAGCAGGCCGCGCACCGAACCCGCCACGTGCGGGGTGAGCAGCACGTTCGGCATCGTCCAGAGCGGGTGGTCGGCGGGCAGGGGCTCCGGGTCGGTGACGTCCAACGCGGCCGAGATCCGGCCGGTCCGCAGCTCGGCGACCAGCGCCTCCGTCCGGGCGACCGGCCCGCGCGCGGCGTTCACCAGCAGCGCGCCGTCCCGCATCGCGGCGAGGAACCTCTCGTCGACCAGCCCGCGGGTCTGCTCGGTCAACGGCACCAGCAGCACCACCACGTCGGCCTCGGGCAGCAGCCCCGGCAGCTCCCCGACGCCGTGCACCCCCTGCGCCGGGCGGGCGGTCCGGGCCACCAGGGTGAAGCTCACCCCGAACGGCGCGAGCCGGTCCCGTACCGCCGTCCCGATCGAGCCCGCCCCGACGATCAGCACCCGCTTGCCGGCCAGCTCGTCGGTCGGGGCGACCTCGTCGTACGCCCACTCGCGCCGGGCCTGGGCGCGGGCGAGGGCCGGGAAGGCCCGCAGCTGGGACAGGATCGCCGCGACCACCCACTCGGCGGTGGACGGGTCGTGCACGCCCCGGGCGTCGCAGAGCGTCACCCCCTCGGGGACCCGGCCGGTCCACGCGTCCGCCCCGGCGGAGAGGAGCTGCACCACCGCCAGGTCGGGCAGCTCGCGCAGCAGCGCGGGGGCGTCGCCGCCGGCCAGGAAGGGCGGCACCCAGAACCGGACGCCGGCCACCTCGGAGGGGAGCCGGGTGGGGTCCTCGGCCACCTCGACCGTGACCTCCGGGGGCAACTCCCCGAGGAGCGTCCGGCCGGCCTCGTGCGGGATCCATACCTTCACGCCCGCCGACGATAGGCCCACGGCGGCCTGGTCGGCCGGGCGGGGCGGGCCCCGGCACCCGAACGAGCGGCCGCCCGCCGGACAGCGCAGCGTGACCGGGATGACTGCCCGCGGACCGGGTCGGTGCCGGCCCGGACGGGGTATAAGGGGGACCGGAGCGCCGGTCGGCCTCCGACCGGCACAGACAGGTGGTCGATGACCGACGGTTCCCGCGACGACGCCCCGGGGCGCGCCGCCCCGATCCCGGCGCTGCGCGACCCCGACCGGCTGCGCTCCCTCGCCGAGACCGGGCTGGCAGCCGCCCCCGACGAGGCGTTCGACCGGTTCGCCCGGCTGGTCGGGGATCTGCTCGACGTGCCGGTCGCGCTGGTCTCCCTCGTCGACGCCGACCGCCAGTTCTTCCCCGGCGAGGTGGGCCTGTCCCCGCCGTGGGCAGCCCGGCGGCAGACCCCGTTGAGCCACTCGTTCTGCCAGCACGTCGTCGACCTCGGGACGCCGATGGTGCTGCCGGACGCCCGGCTTCACCCCACCCTCCGGGACAACCTCGCCGTGCCCGACCTCGGCGTGGTGGCGTACGCCGGGATGCCGCTGACCGACCTGGAGGGCCGGGTCCTCGGGTCGCTCTGCGCGATCGACGACAAGCCGCGCGACTGGACCGCCGAGCAGTTGCGGACGCTCGCCGACCTTGCCGCCGCCTGCTCGTCGGAGCTGCGACTGCGGATCGCCCTCGACGGAGCCGAGGAGGCGCGCCGGCGCGCCGAGGAGGCCAACGGCCGGCTGGAGCTGCTCGCCGGGCTGGCCGGGACGCTGGCGGGGACCCTCGACGTGACCACCGTGCTGCGGCACGTCCGCGACACCATGGTGCCGCTGCTGGCCGACTGGTCCCTGGTCACCCTGGTCGGGCCCGACGGATCGCCCCGGGACGTGACCGCCGCGCACCACGACCCGGCCCGCGCCACGGACGTCGCCCGCTTCGCCGAGCTGATGCGGACCGGGCTGAGCCGCGACTCGATCACCCGGGCGGTGCTGCGGACCGGCCGGCCCGTGCTGGGCAGCGCGGGCACGCTCGCCGACGTGCGGCGGGGCACGGTCGGGCCGGAGATGCCGGAGATCGCCGCCCGGCTGGGCTTCTCGTCGCACCTCAGCGTGCCGATCACCGACGCCGGGCGGGTGCTCGGCTGCATCACCCTGATCAACGGCCCGGCGCGGCGGCACTTCGACGACAGCGACCTGCTCATCGCCGAAGACGTCGGCCGCCGGGCCGGGCAGGCGATCGGCAACAGCCGCAGGTACGGCGAGCAGCGGCACGTCGCGCACGTGTTGCAGCACAGCATGCTCCCGCAGCTGCCCGCCACCGACGACCTGGAGCTGGCCGCGCGCTACCAGCCGGCGGCGGACCGGGTCGAGGTCGGCGGCGACTGGTACGACGCCTTCCGCCAGCCGGGCGGGGACCTGATCGCGGCGATCGGCGACGTGGCCGGCCACGACATCGAGGCCGCCGCGATCATGGGGCAGCTGCGCAACCTCGTGCGGGGCAACGCGTACGGCCGCCCGGACGCGGTCGGGGAGCTGATGAGCCGCCTGGACGAGACGATCCGGGGGTTGCGCATCCCCGCCGCGGCCACCGCCGCCCTGGTGCGGCTGCGCGCCGACGACGCCGGCGGCCAGCAGGTCACCTGGTGCAACGCGGGTCACCCCGCGCCGCTCGTGGTGCGGGCCGGGGGCGCGGTGCAGGTGCTCGGCGGCGCGCCGGAGCCGCTGCTCGGGCTGAGCCGGCCGGTGCGCCGCACCAGTCGGCACGCCCACCTGGCCGCGGGCGACACCCTGCTGCTCTACACCGACGGCCTCGTCGAGCGGCGGGACCGGAGCATCGACGAGGGGATGGCGGAGCT
Organism: Micromonospora sp. URMC 106; assembly: GCF_051386395.1. NCBI lineage: Bacteria > Bacillati > Actinomycetota > Actinomycetes > Micromonosporales > Micromonosporaceae > Micromonospora > Micromonospora sp. URMC 106. Next base: position 18,922 of record NZ_JBPQTP010000055.1, on the reverse strand, counting down.
GGCCGGACGGCTGGGCGGCACGGACCGGCTGCCGCTGGGCGAGCTGTGCGACATGCTGCTGACCGCCGCGCGCCACCGCGAGGACGACGTCGCGCTGCTCGCCGTCCGGGCCCGCTGACCCCGCCACGGCGACCGGTCCGATCCGTCGGCCCCGCTACGACGCCTCGGCGGGCTACCCTGGGCCGGGTGAGCGCCCGTCCCCCGTACCCTCGCACCCGTCGCCTCCGGGCGGCCCTGGCGGCGTCGTGCGCGGCGCTGCTGCTCGCGACCGCCGGTTGCAGCTTCGGCGAGCCCGAGCCGGACCCGGCGGGTGAGCCGCCCACCTTCCCCACCCCCTCCACGACGGCGAGCGCCGGCGCCGCCGGCCAGGAAGTGGTCACCACCGTGCTGGCCAAGGGCCTGCGGGTGCCGTGGGGCATCGCCTTCCTGCCCGACGGCGCGGCGCTGGTCACGGAGCGGGACAGCGGCCGGATCCTGCGCGTCGGCCCGGAGTCGGGGCCCGACGGGCTGAAGGTCGCCCCGGTGCAGACCGTCCCCGACGTGGCGGCGGCCGGCGAAGGCGGGCTGATGGGCATCGCCGTCTCGCCCGACTACCAGCGCGACAAGTCGGTCTTCGTCTACTACACCACCGAGCGCGACAACCGGATCGCCCGGCTGGAGCTGGGCGGCACGCCCACCCCGATCCTCACCGGCATCCCCAAGGCGGGCATCCACAACGGCGGCGGCCTCGCCTTCGGCCCGGACGGCCTGCTCTACGCGAGCACCGGGGACGCCGGCGACCGGCCGCAGGCGCAGGACGTCAAGCGACTCGGCGGGAAGATCCTGCGGATCACCAGGGACGGCAAGCCGGCGCCCGGCAACCCGTTCCCGAACTCCCCGGTGTGGTCCCTGGGCCACCGCAACGTCCAGGGCCTCGCCTGGGACGCCGGCAAGCGGATGTACGCCGTCGAGTTCGGCCAGAACGCCTGGGACGAGATCAACCAGGTCGCCAAGGGGCGCAACTACGGGTGGCCGCAGGTCGAGGGGCGCGACGACGACAAGCGCTACGTCAACCCGATCACCCAGTGGCCGACGTCGGACGCCTCCTGCTCCGGGCTGACCGCCACGGACCGGCTGCTGGTCACCGCCTGCCTGCGCGGCAAGCGGCTGTGGCTGGTCGAGCTGACCGACACCGGCACGGTGCTCGGGCAGCCGCGCGAGCTGCTGACCGGCCGGTTCGGGCGGCTGCGCGCCGTGGCCGCCGCCCCCGACGGCTCGATCTGGGTGAGCACCTCCAACCACGACGGGCGGGGCGACCCGGCGCCCGAGGACGACCGGCTGCTGCGTCTGGTCTTCGCCGGCGGCGGGGCCGGCCGGAGCTGACGCGGCCGGTCCGCCCAGGTTTCCCAAGATCCCTCACTGGGCAGGTCAGAATCTCAGCATGGACGGGCAGGAGAACGAGCAGCACGGCCGCCGGGGCGAGGACGCCCCGGCGGCCGGTCGTGCCCCGCGCCTCCGCCGGGGCGGCACCGACCGGGGTGGCCGGCGTGTGCTCCGCGCGACCGGGGTGACGCTGGCGGTCCTGGTCGTCACCCTGGTCGGCGTGGTGCTCGGCGTGCTCGCCGGCGGCCGGGTGAGCACCGACATCGGCCCGTTCCAGGCCGACCTCACGGTGGCGCCGGCGGTCAGCGGCAGCACCACCGTCGACGTCCCGCCGCTGGGCGCGCTGCTGCTCGACAGCCACGACGGCCCGACCCACCTGACGGTCGAGCTGGGCGCGCTGGACCAGAGCCGCACCGAGGCGCTCATCGACGACCCGGCCAGCATCAACCGGGCCAGCCAGTCGGCCGTCGAGGACGTCCGCGAGGGCGTGCTGCGGCTCGGCCTGCGGACGCTCGCGTCGGCCGTGCTGGTCACCCTGCTACTGGCCCTGCTGGTCTTCCGCGACGCCCGCCGGGCGGCCTGGGCCGGCGGGCTGGCGCTGGTGATCACCGCCGGCAGCCTCGGCACCGCCGCGGCGACCATGCGGCCGCAGGCCATCGAGGAGCCACGCTACGAGGGGCTGCTGGTCAACGCCCCCGCGATCGTCGGCGACGCCCGGCGGATCGCCAACGACTACACCCGATACGCCGAGCAGCTCCAGCGCATCGTCGGCAACGTCAGCCAGCTCTACACGACCGTGTCGTCCCTGCCCGTCTACGAGCCGGCCCCCGGCACGACCCGGGTGCTGCACGTCTCCGACATGCACCTGAACCCGACCGGCTGGCAGCTCATCCGCACCATCGTGGAGCAGTTCGGCATCGACGTGGTGATCGACACCGGGGACATCACGGACTGGGGCAGCGAGCCGGAGGCCTCCTACGTCGGCTCGATCGGCCTGCTCAAGAAGCCGTACGTCTACATCCGGGGCAACCACGACTCCGGCCGCACCGCGGCGGCCGTGGCCCGCCAGCCGAACGCGATCGTGCTCAACAACACCACCACCACGGTCGCCGGGCTGACCATCGCCGGCATCGGCGACCCGCGCTTCACCCCCGACAAGAACACCTCGCCGGCGGGCAGCGGCCTCACCAAGCAGGTCGCCGACCAGGTGATCGGCGTCGGCGACCAGCTCGCCGCCACGGTGCGCAGCTCGCCGCGGCCGGTGAACATCGCGCTGGTGCACGACCCGGCCTCCGCCGGCCCGCTGTCGGGCACCTGCCCGCTGGTGCTCGCCGGGCACACCCACAACCGGCAGGTGTCGAAGCTGCCGGAGGCACCCGGCCAGACGCCGACCCAGCTCATGGTCCAGGGGTCCACCGGCGGCGCCGGGCTGCGCGGGCTGGAGGGCGAGAAGCCCACCCCGCTGTCGATGAGCGTGCTCTACTTCGACGAGAACAAGCTGCTCCAGGCGTACGACGACATCACCGTGGGTGGCACCGGGCAGGCGCAGGTCAACCTGGAGCGGCACGTCGTGGAGAACCCGAAGGCGGGCGTCCCGGCCCCCGTCACTCCCACCCCGACCCGCTGACCCGCTGACCCGCAGGGCACCACCGCGCCGGGCGACGGCCGGGCGACCGCCGTACACCGCCGGACGGCGGTCCGCCGACGGCCGATGCCGGGACGGCTCAGCGCAGGGACAGGGCCGCCAGGGCGGCGTTGACGATGCTGCCGGGCAGCAGGTCGTGCAGCTCGTACAGCTCGTGGACGCTGCCGGACTGGCCGAACTCGTCCACCCCCAGCGGCACCGCCGGGGCGCCGACCGCCGAGCCGAGCCACGCCATCGCGTGCGAGGCGGCGTCGTGCACGGTCACCACCGGCACCCGGTCCGCGAACGCCGAGCGCAGCGCGCCCGGCACGCTCGGCACGGTCGCCGTACGGACGCCCTGCCGCAGGGTGCGCTGCCAGGCCCGGTAGAGCCGGTCCAGGCTCGTCACGTCCACCACGTGGGCGGCGATGCCCTCCTCGGCGAGTTCCGCCGCCGCGGCGAGCACCTCCGGCAGCACCGCGCCCGAGGCGGCGAGCTGCACCACCGGCGCGTCGGCCAGGTGCGGGTACGCCTGGTGGGCGTCGACCAACCGGTACGCCCCGGCGACCGCCTGCCGGCGCAGCACCGCGTCGCCGAGCCGGGCCCGGGCCGCCTCGAAGGGCGCCTGGTCGATCGGGCGCGTGCTGAGCCGGAAGTAGTACGCCCCGTCCTCGGCCGGCGCCGCCGTCGCCGACGGGGTGGACCCGCCCGCGATCTGGCCCAGCGCGTCGCAGAGCAGCCAGTCCAGGGAGGTTGCGTACGCCGGTTCGAGGAACGTCACCCCGGGCAGTTCCAGGCCGACCGAGGCGGTGATGGTGGACTGGTGGGCGCCGCCCTCCGGGGCGAGCGTGATGCCCGACGGGGTGCCGGCGACCACGAACCGGGAGCCGGAGTAGGTGCCGTAGAGGAACGCGTCCAGCCCGCGCAGCACGAACGGGTCGTAGACCGTGCCGACCGGCAGCAGCGGCTGGGCCGACAGGTCCCAGGCCAGGCCGAGCTGGCCGAGCAGCAGGAACAGGTTCATCTCCGAGATGCCCAGCTCGATGTGCTGCCCGGCGGGGCTCTCCGTCCAGCGCAGCATCCGGTCCTCGGTCCAGGACCGCTGCTCGGTGGGCGCGAAGACGCCGGTCTTGTTGATGAAGCCGGCGAGGTTGGTGGAGGTGGCCACGTCCGGTGCGGTGGTCACCAGGTAGCGCCCGACCTCCGGGTTGCGGGCCAGCTCGACCAGCACCCGGCCGAAGATCTCCTGGGTCGAGATCGGCTTGTTGGCGCGTACCCGCGTGCTCTCCGGGACGGTGACCCCGAGCGCCCGCTCGCGGGGCGCGCGCGACAGCGCCTCCCGGCGCTCGCCGGCCCGGATGCCGGCCGGGGACGCCGGGTCGAGGCGGTCCCACTCGGTCTCCGGCGTCAGCCCGTGCGCGGCGCGCAGCGCCTCCACCTGCTCCGTGGTGAGCAGCGCCGAATGGTTGCGGGGGTTGCCGGCGATCGGGAGCCCCCACCCCTTCACCGTGTACGCGAACACGACGCTGGGCCGGTCGGTGACCGCGTCGCACTGGGCGTACGCGTCGAGCATGGCCGCCATGTCGTGCCCGCCCAGGTCGGTGACCAGCGGCCCCAGCTCGTCGTCGCCGATGTCGGCGATGAACGCCTCGATCCCGTCGGGCGCGCCGTCGAGGAACTGCTTGCGCAGCGCCGCCCCGGCGAGCCCGAACAGCGACTGGTACTGCTCGTTGGGCATCGCGTCGATCCAGTCGCGCAGCCGCTCCCCGCCCGGCCGGGCGTACGCCTCGGCGAGCTTGCGGCCGTACTTGACCTCGACCACGTGCCAGCCGGCGGCCTCGAACTGGCCCCGCCACTGGTTGATCCGCACCCCCGGCACCACCCGGTCGAGCGACTGCCGGTTGAAGTCGACCAGCCACATCACGTTGCCCAGACCCGTGGTGGCCGGGTCGGCGACCGCCTCCCAGATGTTCCCCTCGTCCAGCTCGGCGTCGCCGATCAGCGCGACGAACCGGGAGTGCGGGCGGGCGCCGAAGTGCGCGTCGACGTAGCGCCGGGTCGCGGCGGCGAACAGCGGCGCCGCCGCGCCGAGCCCGACGGAGCCGGTGGAGAAGTCCACCTCGTCCGGGTCCTTGGTGCGCGACGGGTACGACTGGAGCCCGCCCCGGGCCCGCAGCCGGGTCAGGTAGGAGCGGTCGAGGTTGCCCAGCAGGTACTGGATGGCGTGGAAGACCGGCGAGGCGTGCGGCTTCACCGCCACCCGGTCCTCGGCGTCCAGGTGCGCGAACCACAGCGCCGTCATCGCCGTGACCAGCGAGGCGCTGGAGGCCTGGTGCCCGCCGACCTTCACCCCGTCGCCGGTGTCGCGGTCGTGGTTGGCCGCGTCCACGATCCGGGTGGCGAGCCAGAGCACCCGCCGCTGGATCTCGTCGAGGACCTCGAGGTCGGTGCGGGACGGCTGCTCGTTCACGGTGGCTCCATCCAGGCGTCGCCGTTGACGCCTCGCGAGGGGTGGGGGGTGGCGCTACGCCGGCCCGCGTGGATCGACCACGAGGTTGGCGGCAGTCGGAGATCGAGGACTGCCGCCAACCTCGTGATCACACCGGCCGGCGGGGGTGGGTGGTCAGCCCTGGGCGCCGAGGCGCTCCAGGATCAGCTCGCGGACGGTCTTCGCGTCGGCCTGGCCGCGCGTGGTCTTCATGACCGCGCCGACCAGCGCACCGGCCGCGGCGACCTTGCCGCTGCGCACCTTCTCGGCGATACCCGGGTTGGCGGCGATCGCCTCGTCGACGGCGGCGGTGAGCGCGCCGGTGTCGGAGACGACCTCCAGGCCCCGGTTGGTCATGATCTCGGTCGGCGAGCCCTCGCCGGCCACCACGCCCTCCAGGACGGTGCGGGCCAGCTTGTCGTTGAGCTTGCCGGCGTCGACCAGGCCCTGCAGCTCGGCGACCTGCGCCGGGGTGGCCCCGACGTCGGCCAGTTCCACGCCGGTCTCGTTGGCCCGCCGGGACAGCTCGCCCAGCCACCACTTGCGGGCGGCGGCCGGGGAGGCGCCGGCGGCCACGGTCCGCTCGATCAGCTCGACCGCGCCGGCGTTGAGCACCGACTGCATGTCCGCCTCCGACAGGCCCCACTGCTCCTGGAGGCGGCGCCGGTGCAGCCGGGGCAGCTCGGGCAGGGCGGCCTTCAGCTCGGCGACCCAGGCGGTGTCCGGCGCGAGCGGCACCAGGTCCGGCTCCGGGAAGTACCGGTAGTCGGTCGCGGTCTCCTTGGACCGGCCCGGCGTGGTGTCGCCGGTGTCCTCGTGGAAGTGCCGGGTCTCCTGCGTGATCCGGCCGCCCGCGTCGAGCACGGACGCCTGCCGGATGATCTCCGACCGGACCGCCCGCTCGACCGAGCGCAGCGAGTTGACGTTCTTGGTCTCGGTGCGGGTGCCCCACTCCTGGCCGGGCAGGTTCAGGGAGGTGTTGACGTCGCAGCGCAGCGACCCCTCCTCCATCCGCACGTCGGAGACGCCCAGGGAGCGGATCACGTCGCGCAGCTCGGTGACGTACGCGCGGGCCACCTCCGGCGCGAGCGCGCCGGTGCCGGCGACCGGCTTGGTGACGATCTCCACCAGCGGGATGCCGGCCCGGTTGTAGTCGACCAGCGACTCGGTCGCGCCGTGGATGCGGCCGGTGGCGCCGCCGACGTGCAGCGTCTTGCCGGTGTCCTCCTCCAGGTGCACCCGCTCGATACCGATCCGCACCAGCTCGCCGTTCACCTCGACGTCCAGGTAGCCGTCCACGCAGAGCGGCTCGTCGTACTGGCTGATCTGGAAGTTCTTCGGCATGTCCGGGTAGAAGTAGTTCTTCCGGGCGAACCGGCACCACTCGGCGATCGAGCAGTTCAGCGCCAGGCCGATCCGGATGGTCGCCTCGATGGCCGCCTTGTTGGCCACCGGCAGCGAGCCGGGCAGGCCCAGGCAGACCGGGCAGACCCGGGTGTTCGGCGCGCCGCCGAAGTCCGTCGGGCAGCCGCAGAACATCTTGGTGTTCGTGCCCAGCTCGACGTGGGTCTCCAGGCCGATCACCGGTTCGTAGCGCGCGACGACCTCGTCGTACGCGGGCAGTGTCGTCGTCATCTGAGCTCCTGCCTCACAGTGCCGGTGGGGTGAACGTGCCGACGGCGCTCTCCAGCGCGGCGGCGACCCGGTACATCCGGTCGTCGGCCATCGTCGGGGCCATGACCTGCAGACCGACCGGCAGCCCGTCCGAGAGCCCGCACGGCACCGAGATGCCGGGGCCGCCGTACAGGTTGGTCGGGATGGTGAACAGGTCGGCCAGGTACATCTGGTACGGGTCGGCGGTGCGCGCCCCGATCGGGAACGCCACGAACGGGGTGGTCGGCGAGATCAGCGCGTCGACCCGCTCGAACGCGGCGGCGAAGTCGCGGCTGATCAGCGTGCGCACCTTCTGCGCCTGCCCGTAGTAGGCGTCGTAGTAGCCCGACGAGAGCGCGTACGTGCCGATCATGAGGCGCCGCTTGACCTCGGGGCCGAAGCCGGCCTCCCGGGTCAGCGACATGACCTCCTCCAGCGACCGGTTGCCGTCGTCGCCGACCCGCAGGCCGAACCGGACGCCGTCGAACCGGGCCAGGTTTGAGGAGCACTCGCTCGGGGCGATCAGGTAGTACGCGGGCAGCGCGTACTTGAAGTTCGGGCAGGACACCTCGACGATCTCGGCGCCCAGCTTGGTCAGCGTGTCGACCGACTCCCGGAACGCGGCCAGCACGCCCGGCTCGGCTCCCTCGCCGGTGAACTCGCTGACGATGCCGAGCCTCACGCCGGTCAGGTCACCGGTCGCGCCCCGCCTCGCGGCGGCCACCACGTCCGGCACCGGCTGCGGGATCGAGGTGGAGTCGCGCGGGTCGTGCCCGCCGATCACCTCGTGCAGCAGCGCGGCGTCCAGCACCGTGCGGGCGCACGGGCCGGGGGTGTCCAGCGAGGAGGAGAACGCCACCAGGCCGTAGCGGGAGGTACCGCCGTAGGTGGGCTTCGCGCCGACCGTGCCGGTGACCGCGCCCGGCTGGCGGATCGAGCCGCCGGTGTCGGAGCCGATCGCCAGCGGCGCCTCGTACGCGGCCAGCGCCGCGGCGCTGCCGCCGCCCGAGCCGCCCGGGATGCGGCTCAGGTCCCACGGGTTGTGCGTCGGCCCGTACGCCGAGTACTCCGTGGAGGAGCCCATAGCGAACTCGTCCATGTTGGTCTTGCCGAGCATCACCGTGCCGGCCTCGCGCAGCCGCCGCACGATCGTCGAGTCGTACGGCGGGCGCCAGCCCTGAAGGATCTTCGACCCGACGGTCGTCGGCACGCCCTTGGTGGTCAGCACGTCCTTCACCGCGACCGGCACGCCGGCCAGCGGGCCCAGCTCCTCGCCGGCGGCGCGGCGGGCGTCCACCGCGCGGGCGGCCGCCAGCGCGCCCTCGCCGTCGACGTGCAGGAACGCGTTCACCCGGTCGTCGACCGCGGCGATCCGGTCCAGGTGCGCCTGGGTGACCTCGACGGCGGAGGTCTCGCCGGCGGCGACGAGCCCCGCGATCTCCGTCGCGGTCAGTCTGGTCAGGTCGGTCTGGGTCATGACGCCACATCCTCATCCAGGATCCGCGGTACGCGGAACCGCTGCTCCTCGGCGTCGGGCGCGCCCGACAGCGCCTCCTCCGGGGTCAGGCCGGGCACCACGACGTCGTCGCGCAGGACGTTGGTCAGCGGCACCGAGTGCGAGGTCGGCGGGATGTCCGCCGCGGCGACCTCGCCGACCTGCGCGACCGCCTGGAGGATCACGTCGAGCTGGCCGGCGAAGGTGTCCAGCTCCTCCTCCGTGACGGCGAGCCGCGACAGTCGCGCCAGGTGCGCGACCTCCTCGCGGGAGATGGCGGCCATCGGTGCCCCCTTCGTGACGGTGCTGCTGGTCGGGCCGGGTGCCGCCGCGCGGTCGGTTGGTGCGTGACGCGCGGTGACCGGAGCGAGTCTATTGTTCCGTCCCGGCGGCGCGTCCCCGACTCCCCCTCCGGGCGCGGCGCGCCGGGCCTCCGCCGGTCACCCGCACCGCGCGGCCGGCACGCCGGGGCGGTCCCGGCCGGCGGTGCGGGCCCGACGGACGGGTGGTGGGCTCAGCGGGCGTGCCGGCGGGGGATCTCGGCGTCCGGGGTGGGCGTCGGGCGGACCGGGCGGTAGCGGGCCAGCCAGGCGACGAGTTCCTCGGCCGGCATCGGCCGGGCGTAGAACCAGCCCTGCGCGGCGTCGCAGCCGGCGGCGTACAGCATCCGCCAGGTGCGCTCGTCCTCCACGCCCTCGGCGACCACCCGCAGCCCGAGCGCCTTGGCCAGCTCGATCGTCGACTTCACGATCGCGGCGTCGTCGGCGTCCTCGGCCATCCCCAGCACGAAGGAGCGGTCCACCTTCACCTCGGACAGCGGCAGCCGGCGCAGGTGTTGCAGGGAGGAGTACCCGGTGCCGAAGTCGTCCAGCGCGATGCCCACCCCGATGCGGTGCAGCCGGGTGATGGTGGCCAGCACGCGGCGGGGGTCGGCCATCAGGGCGCCCTCGGTGATCTCCAGTTGCAGCCGCTGCGGCGGCACGCCGTGCCGGGCGAGGCGGTCGGCGATCTGGTCGGCGATCTCGCCGGTGTGCAGGTCCCGCACGCTGACGTTGAGCGCCGCCGGCAGGCCGATCCCGGCGGCCGACCACCTGGCGAGCTGTTCCACCACGTCGTCCACCACCCGCCGGGTCAGCAGCCGCATGACCGCGCTCTGCTCGGCGACCCGGATCAACTCCTCCGGGTCGACCATGCCCCGGCGGGGATGCCGCCAGCGCAGCAGCGCCTCCACGCCGACCACCTCGCCCGTCGCGATGGCGACCTGCGGCTGGTAGTACATCGTGATCTCGCCCGCGTCGGCGGCCGGGTCCGGGTCCGCGCCGCGCCGGCGGGTCGGCTCGGGGTCCGCGCCCCGCCGCCGTGGCGCGTCCTGCCGGGCGGCCCGCCGCACCGCCGGGTCGCGGTCGCCGCGGCGACCGCCCGCGCCGTCGCCCGCCGTGCCCTGCCGGCGTACGCCCGTGCCGGCCTCCCCGCCGGGCGGCCCCAGGCGGTCGCGGCGGCCGGGGCCGTCGCCCCGGTCCGGGCCGGCCTCCGGGTACGCCGCCGCCCGGCGGCGGATCGGGTCGGCGGCCGTGACGATCTGGTTGATCAACTCGTCGGCGTGCGGCGGTTCGCTCCGCTGCCGGCGGCGGCGCAACCGCCAGCGGCCGGATCCGGCGTCGGGACGCAGGGCCGCGGGGTCGGCCGGGAGTTCGGCACCGTCCCCGCCCCGGGTGCCGCCGGTCCGCGCGCCACCCGGCAGGCCCTCCGCGGCCCCCAGTCCCGTCACGGCCGCCACGGTCTGCTCGCCCGCCACGGCGGCGCCGCCCATGCCCGCCACGGCCCCGGCGCCCGCTCCCGGCAACCCGTCGCGGGCGACCGCGCCGTCCCCCGGGGGTGCGCCGGCCGCCGCGCTGGCGGCGTCCACCCCCGCCGGGCCGACCACGCCCGGCGGGGTCCCGGCGTCCGTCGCCGACGGGCCGGCCGGGTCCGGCGCGGTTCCCGCGCCCGCCCGGGCCGGGGCGCCGGGCCGGCGGCCCGCCTCCAGCACCCGGCGCAGGTCCGCGAGGAGGCCGAGCCGCTCGGCCGAGTTGTGGTCGGACTCGGCCGCGTAGACCGCCACGGTGTCGTTGCGGTGCTTGGCGTCGTACATCGCCACGTCGGCGTGGCGCATCAGGGTCGCGAAGTCCTCGCCGTGCTCCGGGAAGATCGCGATGCCGATGGAGCCGCCCACGTCGAGCGGCAGCCCGTCCAGCGACACCGGTTCGGCCAGGGCGCGGACCACCCGGTCGGCGACATCCCGGGCCTCGCCGGCGTCGGCCAGCCCGGTCATCACGATGGCGAACTCGTCGCCGCCCAGCCGGGCCACCATGTCGTCGCCGACGACCGTGGTCAGCCGCGCGCTCACCTCGACCAGCAGCCGGTCGCCCACCGCGTGCCCGAGGGCGTCGTTGACGTTCTTGAACCGGTCGAGGTCGATCAGGAGCAGTGCCAGGTGCGCGCCCGGTTCGCCGCGGGCCGCCCGTTCGGCGTGCAGGTGCACCTGCTCGCCGACCTCGGCCAGCAGCGCCTTGCGGTTCGGCAGGCCGGTGAGCGGGTCCAGGGAGGCGAGCTGCTGCTGCTCCAGGCTGAGCCGGGCCATCCGGTAGACGGCGAACAGCGGCACCAGCACCAGCGGGATCAGCGCCGCGCTGGCCCGCGCCGCGGCGACCAGCACCGGGGCGAGGAGCAGCAGCGAGCCGGTGGACAGCAGCTCGAAGCCCAGCCCCTGCCGCAGGCTGGGCCACCAGCGGTCGCCGAAGCGCAGCCGGACGGCCGCGCTGACCAGCGCGTAGTTGACGGCGAACCAGGCCACCGTCGCGCCGCCCACCGCGGCCACGTCCGTCCAGCGCAGCGGGCCGCCGTCGAAGATGCCGCCGGGCCCCAGCCAGGTGACGGCGTACGCGGCGGCCAGGGCGCAGGCGTACTGGCCGGCGTTGAAGGCGGTCCGCCAGGGGGCGTGCCCCATCCGCCAGCCGGAGACGACGACGGCCACCGCCTGCACGGCGACCGCCGGGCCCAACCCCCAGCCGAGCAGGATCGCGAAGGTGAAGCAGGTGGACGGGAAGACCGCCGAGGTCTGCCGGCGCCCGGGCGGCACGAACGGGCGCGCGTCGCAGCCGACGGCGAGAGCCGCCATCACCCAGAACGCCGCCGGCAGCTCCGGCAGCTCGGCCGGCAGGGCGAGCAGCGGGCGTACGTTGAGCAGCACGGCCAGCGCGACGACCGACCAGACGAAGGCGAAGAAGGGCCGCCCCCGGCCGGGCGGAACGGAGTTTCGCAGGTCGGCGGCCTCCATCACACCTCCCGAGGGCTCGGTCCACGAGGGCGTGACCCACTGGCACGCCGTGCCGTCAATGAAACGCCCTCCAGGGCGCAATGCCCGACACGACAGTCGCGAATCGGTCGTAGTCGTAATTAAGTTGGTATCCGGGCCACTCCCCCGCAAGCCTCTCCCGGCGGCGCCGCCCACTCCCACGCCCGGACCGGGCTCCCGCCCGGGTCGGCTCCACGGTCGGGTCGGTCACCCCCTCGGGTCGGTCACCCCGCTCGGCCGGTCGTCAGGCTTCGGTGCGGGCGACCTCCCGGGCCGCGTCCGGGCCCGCGTCGAGCAGCACCCGGAATCCCTCCTCGTCGAGGACGGGGAGCTTGAGGCTGGCCGCCTTGTCCGCCTTGGAGCCGGGGTTGTCGCCCACCACGACGAAAGAGGTCTTCTTGGAGACCGAGCCGCTGACCTTGCCGCCCCGGCTCTGGATCGCCTCGGCGGCCTGGTCGCGGCTGAACCCGGCGAGCGTCCCGGTCACCACCACGGTGACCCCCTCCAGCGGGCGCGGCCCCTCGTCGACCGCCTCCTCGGCCATCCGTACGCCGGCCTCGGCCCACTTGCGGACCACCTCGCGGTGCCAGTCGACGGCGAACCACTCCCGGATGCTCGCCGCGATCGTCGGCCCCACCCCGTCGACCGAGGAAAGCTCCTCCTCGCTGGCCTTGTCGATCGCCTCGACCGAGCGGAAGTGCCGGGCGAGGGCCTGCGCGGCCGTCGGCCCGACGTGCCGGATGGAGAGCCCCACCAGCACCCGCCACAGGTCACGTTCCTTGGCCACGGCGAGGTTGTCCAGCAGCTTGGTGGCGTTGCTGCCGAGGCTGCCGTCCTTGTTGACGAAGAACGGGGAGCGGGCGAGCTGGTCGGCGTCGAGGGCGAACAGGTCGCCCTCGTCGGTGATGATCTGGGCGTCGAGCAGCGCCGCGGCGCTCTTGTAGCCGAGCGCCTCGATGTCGAACACCTTGCGGCCGGCGAGGTGGAAGACCCGTTCCCGTAGCTGACCGGGGCAGGTGCGGGAATTGGGGCAGCGGATGTCGACGTCGCCCTCCTTGGCCGGCGCCAGCGGCGAGCCGCAGGCCGGGCAGGTGGTGGGCATGACGAACGGCCGGGCGTCGGCGGGGCGCAGGTCGACCACCGGGCCGAGCACCTCGGGGATGACGTCGCCGGCCTTGCGCAGCACCACGGTGTCGCCGATCAGGACGCCCTTGCGCTCCACCTCCCGCGCGTTGTGCAGGGTGGCCAGGGCGACGGTGGAGCCCGCCACCCGGACCGGCTCCAGCACGGCGAACGGGGTGACCCGGCCCGTCCGCCCGACGTTGACGTCGATGTCGAGCAGCTTCGTGGTCACCTCCTCCGGCGGGTACTTGAAGGCGATCGCCCAGCGCGGCGCCCGGCTGGTCGAGCCGAGCCGGCCCTGGATGGCGACCGGGTCCACCTTGACCACCACGCCGTCGATCTCGTGCTCGACGTCGTGGCGGTGCTCGGCGTAGTAGGCGATGAACTCCGCGACGCCGGCCAGGTCGGGCACCACCCGCCAGCGGTCGCTGGTCGGCAGCCCCCACGCCTTGAGGGCCGCGTAGGACTCGGACTGCGCCGTCGGCTGGAAGCCGCGGCGGGCGCCGATGCCGTGCACCACCAGCCGCAGCGGGCGGGACGCGGTGATCCGCGGGTCCTTCTGGCGCAGGCTGCCGGCGGCGGCGTTGCGCGGGTTGGCGAAGGGGGCCTTGCCCTGCTCGACCAGCCCCGCGTTGAGGTCGGCGAAGGCCGCCACCGGGAAGTAGATCTCGCCGCGGACCTCGACGAACTCCGGCACGTCGGGGAACTCCGCCGACGGGGTCAGCTGGCCCGGCACGTCACGGATGCTGCGCACGTTGGCGGTGACGTCCTCGCCGGTGCGGCCGTCGCCTCGGGTCGCCGCCCGGACCAGCCGCCCGCGCTCGTAGGTGAGGTTGATGGCGAGCCCGTCGACCTTCAGCTCGCAGAGGTAGGGCACGGGCCCGCCCGCGTCGCGCTCGACCCGCTCGGCCCAGGCCGCCAGCTCCTCGTCGGCGAAGGCGTTGTCCAGCGAGAACATCCGCTCGGCGTGGGCGACCGGGGTGAAGTCGGTGGAGAACGTGCCGCCGACCCGCTGGGTCGGCGACTCGGGGGTGCGCAGCGCGGGGAACTGCTCCTCCAGCGCCTCCAGCTCCCGCAGCTGCCGGTCGAACTCGCCGTCGGAGATGGTCGGCGCGTCCAGCACGTAGTAGCGGTACTGGTGCTCCGTCAGCTCCTGGCTGAGCGTGGCGTGCCGCTCCCGCGCCTCCGGGGTCGGCTCGGCGCCCGCCGCCTTCTCCTGCGCCGGAGTGACCTGCTGGGGGATGGCTTCCTCGGACACCGTGCGACCTCCCGTGATTCCGCTACCCCGGCACCGTATCGGGCCGGTGGGACACTCCGCCGGCCACCCGCCGCGCCCGAGCGGCGGCAGGGCCGCTGACGTGCGAGGATCGCCGGACGGCGGGGCGGGGCCGGGTGGCCCGCCGCGCCGTCGAGACCCGCGGCGTCCGCGCCGCACCCACTGGCGAGGCGGGGGTACGAATGCCCGAATGGCTGCTCTGGGCGGCGGCGGTCGTGCTGGCCGTGGCGGCCGGCTGGACGTGGAGCGAGTGGCGGCGCGGTGCCCGTGGTGGCACGGTGCGCCGACCGGAGCGCCCGCGCACCCGGCCCGGCCGCGGCACGGCGCCCCCGGGCGGCCCGGGCCGGTCCACCGCGCCGCCCCGGCCGCGGGTCGGCGAGCGGGCGCCCGCCGACGCGCCGCGCCCGGGCGAGGTCTGGTGGGCCGACGTCCCGTACGCCGACGGCACCGGCTCGAAGGTGCGGCCCTGCCTGGTGCTGCGGGCCGACGCCCGGGGCGCCGACGTCTTGAAGATCACCAGCCAGGACAAGAGCGCCCGGGACGACCACGTGCGCATCCCGACCCGGGAGTGGGACCCCGACGCGGACCACGACAGCTTCGTCGACCTGGCCGAGCCGGTCCGGGTCCCGCTGACGGACTTCTCCCGCCGCGCCGGGGCCTGCGACCCCGCCCTGTGGCGGCGCATCCGCCGCCTGCCCCACCTCCCCGGCGCCTGACCCGCCCGGCGCCCGCGCGACAGGGAGCGCCGCGAGTCGGCCGCCTCCCCCGCCCGCGCGGAGGGGCGCCGTGGGTCGGGTCGCCGGCCGGGGATACCCCTCCGGGCGGGCGCGCCGGTCAGTCCCAGGCCCGGGCGAGGGTGCCGAGCTGGTCGGCGTACTCGATGCGGGTGGACCAGGCGGCGGGCCAGGCCGGCATGCCCAGGGCCGCGCCGACGAAGGCCCCCGCCAGCGCGGCGATCGAGTCGGAGTCACCGGCGGTGGTGGCGCCCCGGGCCAGCGCGGCGACCGGGTCGTCGGCGTGCCGGATCGCGCAGAACAGGGCGGTGGCCAGCGCCTCCTCGGCGACCCAGCCCTCGCCGGTGTGCCGGCACGGGTCGCCGCCGTCGTCCGGGCCGGCGAGCGCGGCGTCGAGGCGACCGAGGACCGCCAGGCACTCGTCCCAGCCCCGCGCGATGAAGTCGTGCGGGGTGTCCACGCCCGGGCGCTGCCAGAGATCACCGAGCCAGTCGGCGCGGTAGACCCGCCGCTGCTCGCGGGCCCGGTCCGCGAGCAGCCGGGGCAGCTCCGCCAGCGCCGCCCCGGTGCGCAGCAGCCGCACGGCGTACGCGGTCAGCTCGCTGGCCGCCAGGCCGGTCGGGTGCCCGTGGGTGAGCCCCGCCTGGAGCTGGGCCAGCCCGGCGAGGGTGTCCAGATCGACGTCGACCAGGCCGACCGGGGTGACCCGCATGTTGGCCCCGCAGCCCTTGGAGCCGGCCACCGTCGCCTCCTGCCAGCGGACGCCGCGCCCCAGTTCCGCGCAGGCGCGCAGGCAGGTCATGCCCGGCGCCCGGTTGTTCTCGGGGCTGGTCGCCCAGTCGAGGAAGCGTCGCCGCAGCAACGGCTCGACGACCTCGGGCGTCAGCGCCGTGGCGTCGTGCAGCGCCCAGCCGACGGCCAGCGCCATCTGGGTGTCGTCGGTCACCGGTGCGGGATCGCCGTCGAGCTCGCGCGGCCCGGCCGGGCCGTAGCGGCGGACGATCTCGGCGACGGTCAGGAACTCGGTCGGCTTGCCCAGCGCGTCACCGTAGGCGAGGCCGAAGAGGGAGCCGGCGGCCCGCCGGAGCGAGGTGTCGATCATTCCCGCGATCATGCCGCCCGACCGCAACCCGCACCACCGCGGCGCCCGCACCGGCCTTCGCCGGGCGAGGCTCTCCTGCTGGGCGTCCCCGGTCACCGGCGGGCGGCTGGGCGAGGCTCTCCTGCCGAACGTCCCCGGCGGCCGGCGGGCGGCTCAGTCGGAGAAGACCAGGCAGAACGGGTGGCCGGCGGGGTCGGCGTAGACCCGGAAGTCGTCGCCCTGCCCCGGCAACCGTCGGGCGCCGAGGGCCAGCACCCGCTTCTCGGCCACCTCGACGTCCTCGACCTGCACGTCGAGGTGGAACTGCTGGGGGCGCGCCGGGTCGGGCCACGCCGGCGGGCGCAGGTCGAGCGCCTTCTGGAAGGCGAGCCGGTGCCCGGAGCCGGAGATGACCACCCAGCCGTCGTCACTGGCGTCGGCGTCCAGCGAGAGGCCCAGCAGCTCGGCGTAGAAGTCGGCCAGTGCCCGGGGGTCGGGGCAGTCGATGACCACGGTGCGCAGCTGTCCAATCATGCCGACCATCCTGCCCCGCCCGTACGACGGGAAACCTCAGTCCTCGGCGAGCCGCCGCCCGGCGTCCCGGCAGGCGGCGAGCACCGCGCGGGCGTACTGTCCGGTGGCGTTGGCGAGGCCGCAGGCCGGGGTGACCACGACCTGCTCGGCCAGTTGCCGGCGCGGGAAACCGAGGCGGTCCCAGAGCTGGCGTACCCGGTCGGCGACCTCGGCCGAGGTGGGCGCGCGGCCGGCGGCCGGCGGCCGGGTCGGCGCGGCGCCGGCGAGCAGGCCGAGCCCGGCGTCGATCGCCTCGCCCAGCGGGTCCAGGTCGGTGACGAGGCCGAGGTCGAGAGCCACGCCGACGGCGCCGGTCGAGCGGATCAGCTCCAGCGGCACGTCCGGCGCGCAGCAGTGCACCAGGGTCGGCACCCCGGCCGCCTCGACGACCGTGCGCAGCAGCGACGCGGCGACGCCCGGCTCCACGGCGCGGTACGCGCCGAGCCCGCTCTCGGTGGGCACCCGTCCGGCGAGCACCGTCGGCAGCGACGGCTCGTCGAGCTGGAGCAGCACGGTGGCCCGCGGCAGCCGGCGGGCGACCGCCGCGACATGCGCCCGGAGCCCGTCGGCGAGCGAGGCGGTGAGGTCCCGGACCGCGCCGGGGTCGCGCAGCATCCGACCCCCGATCGGCAGCTCCAGGGCGGCGGCCAGGGTGAGCGGGCCGCCGGCCTGGATCTTGACCGGTCCGGCGTACTCCTCGGCCTGCTCGGCGAGCTGGTCGAGATCGCGTTCCATCAGGTCGCGGGCGCGGCGCAGGTCCCGCCCCGGGCGCGGCGCGATCCGCCAACGGGCGGCGTACAGCTCCACCGGCAGCTCGACCAGCAGGCCGGCGGTCCGGCCGATCAGGTCGGCGCCGGGACCCCGGGCCGGCAGTTCCGGCAGGTGGGGCAGCGCGGGAAGCTCGCCGAGGGCGATCCGCTGCGCCTCCGCGATGTCGGTGCCGGGAAGCGAACCGATGCCGGTCGCCGCGCCGGCCGGCCAGGGCCACGCCTGATCTGTCACGGGCGAAGACTATCCGGCCGCCGGGCGGTCGGACCGCTCAGCCGGCGATGGTGGCGGAGCCGAGCACGACGTCGCCGGCCGGGTCCGGCCGGTAGGCGACGATCGCCTGGCCGGCGGCGACCCCGCGCACCGGGCGGCGCAGCTCGGCGCGGAGACCGTCGGTGGTCAGCTCGACGGTCGCCGGCACCACGTCGCCGTGCGCGCGCAGCTGCACCTCGCACTCCAGCGGCGCGTCCGGCCTCGGCCCGCCCGTCCACACGGGACGCTCGGCGCGCACCCGGGAGACCTCCAGCGCCTCGGCCGGGCCGACCGTCACCGTGTTGGTCTTCGGCGTGATCGAGAGCACGTACCGTGGGCGCCCGTCCGGCGCCGGGCGGTCCAGGTGCAGGCCGCGCCGCTGCCCGACGGTGTACGCGTACGCGCCGGTGTGGCTGCCCACCACGGCCCCGGTGGTCGCGTCCACCACGTCGCCGGGGGACTCGCCGAGCCGCTGGGCCAGGAAGCCGCGGGTGTCGCCGTCGGCGATGAAGCAGATGTCGTGCGAGTCGGGCTTGTCGGCCACCGCCAGCCCTCGCCGGGCGGCCTCCTCGCGGACCTGTGCCTTCGTCGAGTCGCCGAGCGGGAAGATGGACCGATCCAGCTGCTCGCGGGTGAGCACCGCGAGCACGTACGACTGGTCCTTGGCCTCGTCGACGCTGCGGCGCAGCAGCCCGTCCGCGCCGAGCCGGGCGTGGTGGCCGGTGACCACGGCGTCGAAGCCCAGGGCCACGGCCCGGTCCAGCACCGCGGCGAACTTGATCTTCTCGTTGCAGCGCAGGCAGGGGTTCGGCGTACGGCCGGCCGCGTACTCGGCGACGAAGTCGTCGACCACGTCTTCGTGGAACCGGTCGGCCATGTCCCAGACGTAGAACGGGATGCCGATCACGTCGGCGGCCCGCCGGGCGTCGCGGGAGTCCTCCAGCGTGCAGCAGCCGCGCGCGCCCGTCCGGTACGTCTGCGGGTTGCGGGCCAGCGCCAGGTGCACGCCGGTCACGTCGTGCCCCGCCTCCACGGCCCGCGCCGCCGCCACGGCGGAGTCGACCCCACCGGACATCGCCGCCAACACCCTCACCGGCCCACTCCCTTCATCCCACCGAGCCTATCCGCGCCCCGCCCCCACCCGACCTCCCCGCCCACCC